>JAYVHJ010000180.1:0-7848 GCA_043771315.1 Raineyaceae bacterium | reverse complement strand
CTTTTTAAAGGTATTTTTGATGAAAATCACGAAAGTTATATAAAAACACTTAGTAAGTTGGGGCGTGTGCAGTTTTCTGTGAAAAACTATGAACGTGCTACCACAACACTAGAACTTACTACAAAAGCCTATTTAAACTACATTCAGAAGTATTTTCCAGCACTTAGTGAGCAAGGAAAAGCTAAATACTGGTCGTCTGTTGCTGATGATTTTGAGTTTTATAAAACACTTGCTTATAAGCAATTAGCTACACGCCCAGAACTTATGGGTAACGTGTATAACCATACGCTTGCGACAAAAGCTATTTTGCTTAATTCTTCTATAAAAATCAAGCAAAGAATATTGTCTAGTGGCAATAATGAACTTATTAAATCATATCAAAATTGGATAAATAAAAAAGAAAATCTTTCTACAGCTTTGAGCCTTAGCCCAGCAGACCGTTTGAATAATGGTTTGAATATCAACAGTTTAGAGAAAGATATAGAAGCTTTGGAGAAAGAATTAAGTTTGAAATCTGAAATTTTTGCAGAAAAATTAGATAATAAAATTTATACTTGGAAAGACGTACAAGCACAACTAAAACCTAATGAGGCAGCAATAGAAATAGTGCGTTTTAGGCTTTTTGATAAGACTTTTTCAGATTCTACCATTTATGTAGCTATGAAAGTTACAACGCAAATATTGCCTACAGGTAGCCCTGAAGTGGTTATTATGAATGATGGCAACGAAATGGAAAAAGAGCGTTTAGCGTATTACCGTAATGCAGTAAAATTTAAGTTGAAAGATAAATTTTCTTATGAGGCACTTTGGAAACCTATTGAAAAACTTTTAGGAGATAAAAAAGTAGCTTATTTGTCTGCTGATGGCGTTTATAACCAGATAAATCTGGAAACAGTTCTTTTGCCTAATAATGAAGGCTACGTCATAGATAAATATAATTTGATTGCAGTTGGTAATACAAAAGATATTATTACCAAAAAATTAGAGAAAAAAGTAGTTAATAATGAGAAATTGGCGGTACTTTTTGGTAATCCTAGTTTTTATAAAAATACAGAACTTGCAAAGAAAATTCAGCCATTGGCGGGTACAGGAAAAGAAGTAAGTAACCTAAAAACTACCTTAGAAGAGAATGGGTGGCGTGTTACGAACTTTACGGAACTTGTGGCAGAGGAAAATAAGGTAAAAGAAATTTCTAGTCCAAAGATTTTTCATATTGCAACACACGGATTTTTTGCGCCAGACGAAAAAGCCACTTCTGGTGATTTGGGTGAGGGCGCAAGCGCACAAAATCCGCTTTTTAGGTCTGGGCTTTTGCTTGTGGGTGCAGGAGATATTTTTTCTAATGAAGAAAACACGTCTTTCAACAGTCAGGACGGTGTTTTGACTGCTTACGAGGCTATGAATTTGAATTTTGATAACACAGAAATTGTTATTTTGTCTGCTTGTGAAACGGGCGTAGGTGAGGTGCAGGTAGGAGAGGGCGTTTTTGGTTTGCAAAGGGCATTTTTGGTGGCAGGCGCAGACCAAGTCGTGATGAGTTTGTTTAAGGTTGATGATGATGTTACACAACTTTTTATGACTGAATTTTATAAAAATTTCCTTAAATCAAGTGACAAACGTCAGGCGTTTCACGAGGCAAAACTTACTATCAAAAAAACATATCCAGCTCCTATTTTTTGGGGCGCATTTGTGATTTTTGGATTGGAAAAGTAAAACTGATTAGTATTTATATCCCATTTTTGGTGTTAGAAGGAAACTTCTGACACCACAGGAAAAGAAGCAACAAATTAAAATGGAAACTACATTCAAGATTAAAAAACTCATAAATGAAAAAGGGTTTTATTCCAATTTGGAATTAGATGTTACCAAAACAATAAATTCAGGTGTTAATTTGAAATTTCAAGAAAATACGGAATGGAATTATGCTATTGAATTTGGAGTTGAGTATTTTTATGAACAATACAGAAAAATAGAGAAAGGAGGGTTAGAAATTCATATTAATTATCTACATACTCAAATTGTTGATTCAAGTTGTATGGTAGTTTTCTTTAGCATAGTAAAAGCTCTTAATAATATTATACCTATTATTTCGGATAGATTTGATATCAATGATTTTGGAGAATTTATTGTTCCAAAATAATTCTGTGCCATTTTCCACCATTGAATTCTACAATAAAACCAAATCTTTTTTCCTTTGGTGTCAGAAAGAAACTTCTGACACCAAAGGAAAAAATTAACAATCACGAAGTAATTTTGAATAAAATGAAATTTACAACATTTATAATTCTATTTTTAATGATATTGTTATTTTGGTATAATCAAGTAGTTAATAATTCTGGATCACAGACCATACGCTGTCCTACCAACTGTGAAAAAACCCAAATTATGCCATTCATATACAAAGGTTTAGTTACAAAAAAGTATGTTGATGTTCATAATCACAGTATTCCGTATGTAATATTCAATAATCAAGGCACTTTAGTTTCATTTAGTTTCTCAATAGGAGCACCTAGAGGCTATGGAGGGCAATGGGATAAAGTAGCTATTGGAGATTCAATATATAAATCTAAAGGGTCTCTAAACTTACTAATAAAAAAAGTAAAGGGAGATACTATTTTAATAGAATACAAATGTGATTATGGCAATATCCCTAATTGGGATACAATACCCAAACCTGAATGCAAAGATGCAGGAGAATGGTGGTAAGTTATCCTTAAGTTTATCAAAGAATAATATTAAATGATAAAAATTATTTTATTTATAGCAATTGTGCTGTTAGGATTTAGAGGGTACACTCAAAATATCTATTTTGGGTATCCCTCTGATTTCAAAAATCTAACAAAAGATGATAAAATAATTGTTAATATTCCATTTCATAGAGATGGCAAATTTGTAAAATTAGAAGATTTTGATATGTTAGTTTCACTATTAGGAATAAAGCAAGATAGTAAAATTAAGATTGAAATTAATTTATTTATGGGACTTGCAGACTCTGATTTAATGTATTGTAAAAGTTTAGCAAGAAGTTTAACCAATATATTAAAGTATAAATATGATGGTGAAAACTATGAAATATTAGCAAATGGAAATAATAATCCAATTTTTGCAAGAAGAAAAAAAAGTAGAAAACTATATAAAAAACATAATACAAGAATGGAGATAACCCTCTAGCCTTTTGAGCCTATGTTGGTATGCCATTTTCCACTGTTGAATTCTATAACAAAACCAAATCTTTTTTCCTGTGGTGTCAGAAGTTTCCTTCTGACACCCAGCAACTGCGTAATTATCTTATCAACATTAGTGTTCCTGCGGTTTTTCCTTGATAATTAAGGGCTTCTCCATTGATTTTTTTGCCAGAAAGATACCACACATACGAGCCAGCAGGAAGTGAACTACCTGCATAAGTACCGTCCCAACCGTTTGTAAGTAGTTCATTGATGTTATTTGCTTGATAAACGAGTTTGCCTAATCTATCATAAATCTTAAATTCAATTTCTGAAATCCCAATACTTCCATAAAACAAAAATTTCTCGTTTTTCACATCTCCTTCTCCATTTGGAGAGAATGTATTAGGTACATAAAAGTCGCTAACTGTACTTATATCAATGGTTTTGCTAGAAACACAATTCAACCCATTAGAAATAGTAAGTTTGTAAGTACCGCCCAAAACTACATCAAAAGTCACACTTGCATTAGTCGCAATGATGCTAGGATTAGCGGTAAGGTCAGCACCTTCCCAAAGATAGGTTTCACCACCACTAGGCGTAGAAATCAACGTAGAATTAAGCGTAATACTACTTCCTAAACTTACTGTAGTAGTTGGCAAAGCATTTATAGTAAAATTAGGCACATTAGAAGGTATCAAACGAATAATATTAGAGGTGACTGTACCACAACCATTGATAATATCCACTGTATAATCTCCTATATCACTCACCACAAGCACATTACTACCTAGCGTACCAACATTGCTACCATTCTTTTTCCATTGGTATTGGTAATCTGCACGAGGAACTGCAGTAAGTGTAACATCTCCACTACACCAAAAAATCTGATTTACATTTTTTAGGGGCGTTGTGGTACTTATAACGGCACTTGCAGGCGTACTAATATTAACATTTTTTGTTGATGTAGTTACAGTACAACCATTTGCACCACCAATAGAATAAGTAACAATATAATTACCATCAGTTGAGGCAGTTATATTTATTTCACCAGTTGATGTATTGAGAGAAAGCCCGCTTGGTGCAGCTGAAAAAGTACCTCCCATACTCGTAATGGTAGGAGTAGCATTAGCAGCAGGCTTACAATAGTTCGTTTGCGCATAATTAAAAGTAGCATTTGGAACAGAAAGTATCAAACGGATAATATTTGATACCACCACACCACAACCATTTGTAATTTCAACGGTATAATCACCTGCGGCACTCGCTAAATAAGTGCTTGTGGTAGCGGTAGGGATATTTGAGCCATTTAGTTTCCATTGATATTGGTAATCTGCACGTGTTACAGCATTAAGGGTGATGTTTCCACTACACCATAAAACCTCATTTACATTCACCAGTGTAGCAGTAGTGCTTATAACAGCACTTGCAGGAGAACTAATGCTCACGCTTTGTGTTGATGTTGCAACACTACAACCACCACTAGCCGTAATGTTGTAGGTAAGCGTATAAGTGCCTGCGGTACTTGTACTAAGGGTTATTTGTCCTGTGGTAGGATTCAAAGAAAGTCCAGCAGGAGTAGCAGAAAATGTCCCACCAGTATTTGTAATGGTAGGTGTAGGATTAGCAGCAGTGTTACAAAAACTAGGCGCACTATATGAAAAAGTAGCCAGTGGTTGCGTTATGATGGTTATTAGTGTAGAAGTATTAGCACTTTGGCAACCAATTCCATCAGTCAAAAACACATTATAAGTAGCAGAACTTCCACCAACTCCAATAAATGTACTAGGAATAGTAATAGTTGTGCCTACTTGCCCTAAAACAGGAAGTCCTGGTCCGAGCCACGTATAAGTAAATCCAGTTTGTGGATTATTGATGACCAGCGTTCCTGATTGTCCTTCACAGATTTGGCTAGGGCTAGAAATACTCAAAATAGGCGCAGCAATACTTCCACACGTAATACCTACACGCAAAAACGCATCAGCAGGTAAACTTACGCTAGCACCTGCAATAGTGCCAGTAGGCGCACCTATGCCACCTTGTGTAGCCGTAATAGAACCAAAAGTACCATTTTGCGTATTAGATGTAGCAAGACTCAACGCTACCACATTACCAGCCGTAACGCCATCACCTACACCATAATTTGCAGTGATAGTGCCTGCATTGGTGAGTGTTCCAGAGATGGTTTTTAAGTTCCAAAACCTTGTTCCAACAATAAAATTAAGGTTTGTGCCATTTGCCGTTCCGCCTGCACTAAGGTCAGTATTTGCACGCAAAACTGTTCCTGTGCCATTTACGTTAGACATCAAAAGTGGTCTAAAATTATTAGTAATAGGGTCGCCAATAGGAAAATTCAAAGAAAAAGGAGAAACTTTACCTGTGTTATCAGCTGTTAGAGCGGTTTTTATGTAGCTATTATCACTTCCTCCTAATATAGTTGTAAAAGTAGGATTTAGTATAAATTGTCCTGCAATATTTGCAATGTGTCCATCAGTAAGCGCAAGTGACGTTCCTATACGTAAATCTCCATCAACGCTCAAAAGTCCACTAGGAGCATTCATTGTAAGGTTATCAACAATAACTACTCCACTAGGCTTGAAAACCAAACTTTTGGTAACCGTTGTAGGCGTTGTATATGTTGCATTTTTGATATTGATAATTCCTGTAATAGGAGAAATGCTTATTGCCCTGTTAATACTGGGTGTGGTAGTTGTAGGGGCATAAAAACTAATAGGCGTAACATAAAAATTATTAGGAACGACATTAAAAAAAGCCACATTAGGAATATCAATACCGTGAACAAACCTATCTTCCAAATCAAAAAGTTGTGGAAGAGTCACTGCGCTTGCAGGTGGCGGAATAACTACAGCAGCAAGCGTATAAGTATTATTACTGACGTTTGGAGAATAAGTAAATTCTTTTCCTACTGTTTCGTCCATTCGTAGGAAATACCGCAAATTATCTTCAAAAATGTTAGTGGTAAGTGTGATATAATTTACATCAGGGCTAGAAACTGTTTTTGAGGTATTAGAAAATAAAACTCCCGTTCCATTTAGTGTGGCTGGGCTTCTAAAAGTATTATTAAGAAGTGTAGCCGACATTGGTGGTGCGCCTGCAATTTTGTCATTATCTATTTTTATATAAGAAAAATCACTGGTAGCCAAAGAGTTAAAAGTAACATTTTCAACAGATTGCTCTCTGTTTCCTTTGACAAGAATAGCAGTAGGAATAGTATTATTAACAGTAATATTAAAATTCTTGATTGTAACAGAGTCAGAAGTAATAGCAAATAATTGTGAGGCTACTGTGGCATTTGGCGTGATAGTACTTTGAAGTGCACCATTATTAAAATCACCTTTCAAAATCATTGGTTTGTTGATTTGCACATTTGAAATAGGAAAAGTAGAAGACACAAAACCTGGCTCTAGTGTCCAACGGTAAACATTATCTCTTGCAGTTGAGTTAATGGCACGTTGCATAGTAAAAAGTCCACTAGCGTCAATAAAACTATCATCATACGTTACAATTCTACTTGTTTGGAAGCCTGTTGTAGTGATAGATATATCAGAAGAAAGATAAATGAAAGTAATTCTTTCTACTTTGCTTGCACCTATTGTGCCACCTGTATTAAGTACATAAGGGTTTACATTTGGTTCTAAAGCAGAATTCCAGCAATTACAATTAGCATTGATAGTACCTGTTGGTGTTCCATTGCCTGTTTCTATATTTCCATTTAGTTGATTTTCAACTATTTGAATGAAATTATTAGTGTAACTACTAAACGCATTAGGAATAAAAATTGCATTCGCATCAACAATAATATTACCTTGTATCAGTAAATTTCCTGTAAGTGCGCTTGCAAACACTTTTATTCCAGCATTATTAGCTGGATTAGTATCACTATCTTCCAAAGAAACAATTTCATTCTCTATAACTTTTACGTTATTACAATTATTTCCTATTTCTATTCCAAATTCAGCTACATAAGACGGGTCAAAAGGGGTGGGAGGAATGGGAGAGCCTTTGTATTGTAATTCTATGACAGTTTCAGTCAGGCTATTGATAGTGCCTTCATTGATTACATTCCTTGAAATAGTCGCATTTGTCACGTTATTAAGTACAATTCCACCACTTCTAGCACGCCAAATTTGATTTCTTTCTACTACCAAACCATTGATAAAAGGCAAACGAAAACCAAACCCAGTCATAACAATAGTACTATGCCCTATGTTGTTATCTTTTATTTGCCAGTTGGTTACAGCTGTTGGGCTAATTTGGTCTAAGGCAGCCACTTCTGTAGAAGAATTAAGTTTGTTGAACAAAAAACTAAAATTAGAACTATTGCAAGTTACGTTGGCATTGACTATCTCAAAGCCATTTAAGGTAACATTACCACTTGTTACAGAAATAGCACTATTGATAATAGTTTCTGGAACGGCAACAGGATTATTAAAAACAGTCCCCAAAATGACAGCACGTGTAGTAGTGGCTTCATTTGGCGTAATATTAGCATTTACTCCATTGATAATAAGGGCTTTGTTAGCATTAAAACCTGAAAAAGTGCCAGCACCTACGATGATAGTATTTCCTGCAACTGCTTGATTGATAGCATATTGTATAGTGAGACAAGGGCTTCCTTGACAGTTGCCTGTGTCTGAGCCAGTAGCACTTACAGTTAGTTGTG
>JAYVHJ010000179.1:0-2298 GCA_043771315.1 Raineyaceae bacterium | reverse complement strand
GTAAAATCTAGTTCTAAATATTTGCCAGCAGAACCTATTTGAAGATTTGGTAAAATATAAGTATAAATTGTATCTTTGCTCAAGATTTCCATAAAAGTATGTGTTTTTAGTTTCGTACCCAAAAATACAACCTTTTTTTGGAAATTTTTTATAATCCTAAACAACCTCAAATTTTTAATGAATATTTTTTTATTTTTTTCTAATAATTAAGGAAAAATGATTTATTTTGATAAAAATTAGAAAAAATATAGTATTATTGATTTGTAGAAATAAGGCACTGCCTTATCTAACGACAAAATAATTACGACAAACAATAACATCATCAAATAACCATAACGAATAAAATACAACGAGTTCAGATAAGGCACTGCCTTATCTCTACGAAACAAAATACATTTATGAAAGAAGAGTTTTTACATTTTGTGTGGCAATATCAATATTTTTCTAGTACAAACCTTGCCACGGCACAAGGAAAAGATATTGTTATTATAGAAAAAGGTACATACAATAATGATGCTGGAGCAGATTTTTCTGATGCCACTATCCAAATTGGGAACGAAAAATGGCGTGGAGATGTAGAAATTCACCTAAAATCTTCTGATTGGCACAAACACGACCATAGCGCAAATAAAGCCTATAATAAAGTGATTTTGCACGTTGTTTGGGAAGATGACAATCCTATTTTATATGAAGATAATACCAAAATACCTACACTCACACTCAAAGATAGGGTTTCTGATAATATTTTTGAGAAATACAAACAGTTTTTTCAGAATAATGAAAGTATTGCTTGTGCAAAACTTTTGCCTAATGTCCCAAAGATAACTGTTTTTTCTATGTTAGACCGTTCTGCTATACAACGCCTTGAAAATAAAGCACTTGTAGCAAAAGAATTTTTGCGTACCAATAACACTGATTGGGAAGAAACCTGCTTTCAACTTCTTGCTAAAAACTTTGGCTTTAAGACAAACAGTGAGGCTTTTTTGAAACTTGCAAGACAAACACCCTTCAAATTTTTTCATAAACAAAGTGATAGTTTATTTCAAATGGAAGCTCTTATTTTTGGTCAGGCAGGCTTTTTGCAAGATATTATTGAAGATGTAAATGAGCAAGATGAAGAACACAAATATTATCAACAAAACTTAGCCAATGAATATGCTTTTTTGAAGAAAAAATACAATTTAGTTGGTTTGGATAAAACTGAATGGAAATTTTCACAGATGCGCCCAGCTAATTTCCCTACACTAAGACTAGCACAATTTGTAGCTTTTATTCAAAAAACACCTCTTTTGTTCTCGTTTTTTATTGATACAGAAACTATGAAAGATTTTTCAAAAACCTTTCATATTCAGGTATCAGATTATTGGCAAAATCATTATCATTTTGGCAAAAAATCACCTAAAAAAACGCCAGAATTTGGCAAATCTAGTACAGAAAACATCATTATCAATACCATAGTACCAATGCTTGTATTATTTTCTCAAGAACTCAAACGCATAGATTTGATGGATAGAGCTATTTCTTTTATGGAGAAAATAAAACCAGAAGACAACGAAATAATACGCCAATGGGCTGATTTGGACATAAAAGCACAACACGCACTAGACTCACAGGCACTTTTGGAGCAATACAACAACTTTTGTCAGCCTAAAAAGTGCCTCAACTGCGAAATTGGCAACAAAATCTTACGCCTATGAACGGAAGTTTGACACAGTACTTAGAATATCTCATTTATTTTGTTAATATTATTTTTATTACATCATTTATTGTACTTCTCGCTCGTTCTCAAAAAAATGCAATTTTATTTCGTTTTTTTTATGCTGGTCTTGGTGCAAAACTTGTGTGTAGTGTTTTATTTGGGCTTTTATACAAATATTATTACCAAAATGGAGATACTTTTATTATTTTTTCTGATGCTAGTTCAATAGCAAAACTATTATTACAAAACCCTAAAAAATACTTTGAAATCCTGATTTTAGGTGATTTTTCTGGTATTTCTTCTGATTATTTGTACTTTTTTGGGCAAAGTACCACACTTTTAATGTCCCGCATTTTGAGCGTTTTTTGCTTACTTTGTGATAATAATTATTGGCTTGTAGGCATTTATTTGGCAGTTTTTTCGTATATTCCTGTGTTTTTGTTGGCAAATAGACTGGCAAATATTTTTCCTAATGCTAAAAACGTTGCAACAATAGCTTTTTTGGGTGTTCCTTCTGTCGTTTTTTGGAGTTCTGGCGTATGTAAAGAAACACTACTTTTGCCTTTTATTTGTGTTTTGGTTGATATTTTTATGAGAAA
>JAYVHJ010000178.1:0-5515 GCA_043771315.1 Raineyaceae bacterium | reverse complement strand
TAGCTTTTATAAGTATGATTTTAAATCACTTTTAAAAAGAAATAGTTTCTAAACATACTCTAAAAAATTAGTTAAACAATAGAAACCAGTCCTGACACTAATACACCTAGCTGTTTAACTATACCAACGTAACTGCCACTATTACGGCTGGTAAGTTTAGGGCAAGGAAACGCTAAGTTTTTGGTTGTTTTTGATATTTGATAAAAAAGTGTTACTAAATTCTTTGGAGTTTGGTAACGTTTTTTTGGTTTTTTGGTTGGAAAAATGGTATATTTGGTTTTATTTTACAATCCATAAAACTACAAAAATGACCAAATTAAGCGTAAATATCAATAAATTTGCTACTCTGCGCAATGCCAGAGGTGCTAATAATCCTGATATTCTACAAATTGCAAAAGATGCTGAAACCTTTGGCGCACAAGGCATCACGGTACACCCACGCCCAGATGAGCGACATATTCGTTACCAAGATGTAAGAGATTTAAAGCCAATCATTACAACAGAATTTAATATTGAAGGAAACCCAGAAAGGGATTTTATTGATTTGGTTTTGCAGGTAAAACCCACGCAGGTTACGCTTGTACCTGATGCACCTGATGCGCTCACGTCAAACGCAGGCTGGAATACAGAAAAAAATCAAAGTTTTCTTACTGAAATCATTGCAGAATTTAAGAAACATAATATTCGTACTTCTATATTCCTTGATGCTGATGCAAAAATGCTAGAATATGCTGCCCAAACAGGCACAGATAGAATAGAATTTTATACAGAAAATTATGCTAAAAACTTTCATCAAAATAAAGAAAAAGCCATTTTACCTTATACAAAAGCAGCGGAAATAGCTACAGAATTAGGTTTGGGTATCAACGCAGGACACGACCTAGACCTTGATAACCTTGCTTATTTCAAACAAAATATGCCAAATTTATTGGAAGTTTCTATAGGACACGCTTTGGTATGTGATGCCTTGTATTTAGGTTTTCAAAATAGTATTCAACGCTATTTAAGACAATTACAAACAATTACGAATTAAAAATTACGAATTACGTAAAACATTGTTTATTAACACTTTGTATTCACTCAAAACTCATAACTTATAATTCATAACTCAAATAATGAATAGAGATATTTCTGACCTAAGAGAAAATTATACACTGAAATCCCTTGATTTGAAAGATTTGCACGCTGACCCAATGCAACAGTTTAAGGTTTGGTTTGATGAAGCTGTCACCTCAAAACTACCAGAACCAAACACTGTTAGTCTTAGTACAGTTGTAGCAAATAAACCCTCTTCTCGTATTGTTTTGCTAAAAGATTTACAAGAAAACGGCTTTATTTTCTTTTCTAATTATGATAGTAATAAAGGGAAAGCAATGGAAGAAAACCCTTTTGTAAGTCTTACTTTCCTTTGGATAGAGTTAGAAAGACAAGTCAGAATAGAAGGGAAAGTACAGAAAATGCCAGATAGCTATTCTGTGCCATATTTTCATTCACGTCCACGCACCAGCCAACTAGGTGCTTGGGTATCACCACAAAGCCAAATAATACCCAATAGGGAATTTTTGGAAGAAGAATTTGTGCGTGTTTCTGCGCACTTTGAAGGAAAAGAAATACCCAAACCCAACAACTGGGGAGGTTATTTGGTCGTCCCTGAAATGATAGAATTTTGGCAAGGCAGACCCTCCCGCCTACACGACCGTTTGCGCTATACACACAAGAACAATATTTGGGAAATAGAAAGACTTGCGCCTTAGTTTCAATTACGTGATTTAAATAATGTTAAAAGTAAAAGAAATACATTTGCGCCACCAGTTTTTGGATAATATAAAAGCGCAAAATCAAGCACTTGAATATCCTTGCACCGTCAGCTGAAGCAGACGGCAAAAAGAAAGAGAGCAAACAGCAACACTTTTTTTGTCCTGTTTTTTATTATATTTTGCCGTCTGCTTTAGCTGACGGTGTAGAAGCTTTAGCGTGCTTGACTATCTGCTAATTGATAGTAAAAAGCGACAAACTTCCCTACACCCAGCCTTTCTCCAAACATTTGTTCACAAGTTGCACCACACTATTACATTCCGCTTTCTTTAGAATGTTTTTTCTGTGATTAGTAACAGTATTTAGTGAAATACCTAATTTTTCTGCTATTTGTTTAGATGAAAAACCTATTGCCAACAAATTCACGAGTTGTTGCTCACGTCTGCTAAATGGTGTTTGTGTAAGCACAATGGCTGGCACAACAACAGGGCTATTTGTAGGGTTATCTTCGTCCATCAACACATCAATATTAAAATAAGAAGGGTCGCCATCTACACCTATACAAGTTACTTTATAGTTATTTTTTTGCGTAATGTGATTAATATTTGTATGAATATTCATACTCAATATAATTTTGTTCTCTTCATCAGTGCTAAGTGCAAGTGATTGATGCTGAAAGAGTTGATACGTTCCATCAGCAGTCAGAAAACGAAAACAATAACTTGTTTTGTACTTCGTAATCTTATCTGGTGTAATGGTATTATACAAAAAATTAAAACAAATCTTCTCCGCACTTATCACAAAATCCATATCTTTTGGATGAATACGGTTTAGAATATCATTGAGTGCAGTTTTTTGTGGGTCTAGTCCGAGTATGTTTAAAATATTATGGTTCATTTGAATAATTTGCCTTGTGCCAAAATCTATTACGTAATAATAAAATGGACCAGGACAAAACAAAGATGCAGTAATGCTATCAAAATGCCCCTGTGCCAATTCATTATTTTTAGAATTTGTAAATGAAGGCAAATTATCCCATAATTTATTCATTTGTTGAGCTGCTTTTTCTTTTTTCATTAGATTTTTTATGATTTATGAGATTGGGTACTGTTTTTTCAAAATTATCCATTTTTTTTGGTACTTCCTATACCTAAAAAGGACTAAATTTATATTTTTTTTATATTATTTTTGGAACATTAAAGTAAATATTACTATATTACAAACATACTATAAAACATATACAAACTATGATTAAGATTATACTTGCAGATGACCACCAAATGTTTGTGGAAGGTCTTGAGGCTTTATTGAAAGTAAAAGAGGGATTTTCTGTCATGGCAAAAGCCCAAAATGGGCAAGAACTTTTACATTTATTGCAAAATAATTCTCCTGATGTACTTTTATTAGACATCAATATGCCCAAATTAGACGGTGTGGAAGTGATGAAAAACATTACAGACAGCAAAAAAATGATAAAAGTAATCATTCTTTCTACCTACAACGACTTTTCTTTGACAAAAAACCTCCTCCAAATGGGAATAATGGGTTATTTGCCAAAAACAGTTTCCTTTGATGAGCTAATAACAGCTATTGAAAAAGTGCATTTAGGAGAGGTCGTTATTCATAAAGATATTTTGCAAAAATTGCAACTAAAAGAAGAGCATTTGGATAAATATGATACTTTTATCAAAGAACACCACCTTACCAAACGTGAACTAGAAGTTTTACAACTCATTGCGCAAGAAAAAACCACAGACGAAATTGCAGACATTGCTTGCCTAAGTCCTTATACAATAGCTATTTACAGAAAAAATTTGCTAAAAAAACTTAATGTCAAAAACACCGCAGGAATGATGCGTATAGCAATAGAAAATCAACTTATTTAATACATCTGTCTAAATCAGGATTTACAAGATGATGGGATAAATACAAGGATAATACAAAGAGAAGATTATTTTTTATTATTTTTATAAATTCTATATTTTTAAATTCTAGCCTGTTTTCTATTATCCTAAAAATCTTAACACCTTAAAAATAATTAACACTTTTTTAACTAAATTATGAAAAACACCATAATTTTATTATTTTTATTGCAATATTTTATTTGTAATAATTTTATTTTTGCACAAATCACAAGTGATTATCAAAAACATCTTAAAGATATTGATAGTCTGCACCAACTCAATGCCAAAACACCACAAATCAACAGCAAAAAAGCACGCATTTATATGTATCTTGTTGATTATTATGGAGATGTAATGAGATATGATTCTTCGCTTATCTATGCACAAGAAGGTATAAAAATTGCACAAACAGCAAAAGATTATGCAGCAGAATCTCGTATGTGGGGCTTAATGGCTGCCACTACCTATTATAGTGGAGATTTTGAACAAGGAATTGAATGGGCAACCAAATCATTAGAAGTAGCAGAAAGCATTAAAAAAGACTCTCTTATATTTACAAGATTAAATATCTTAGGCTTACTTTATTTGGAAACAACAAAATATAAAGATGCAAAAGCCTATTTTGAACGCTCTTTGTCAGTTTTTGATAAAATGGATAAACAACAAAAAAGCAATTACGCAGACGTAGAACACTATAAAGTAGTTGCCAATCTTGCAGAAGTGTATGAAGAAATGAGAGATTTTACCAAAAGTCTAACACTTCACGAGCAGTCTTTTCAAGAAGCAAAAAAACTCAATGGTTTTAGGTCTATGGCTATTGCACGTAGCCACCAAGCTGTTTGTTATCAAGGACTTAACCAACCTGATAAAGCCATCAAATCATTAGAAGAAGGCTTAATTTATGCTGAAAAAATTAGTGATAAAGATATTCATAATTATCTTTTATGCAGATTTGTTGATATTTATTTAAAAAGTAATCAAATAGAAAACGCAGAAAAATACCTTCGTCAAAGTTTTGAAATTGCCAAAGATAGTACCAGACTTTCAAAACGCTCTGAAAAAAAATTGTATAGCACCGCCGCCACACTATACAAACAGAAAAAAGATTTTGAAAAAGCTTTTTTCTACAAAGAAAAAGCAACAGCATTAGACCTGAAATTTTATGACGAAAAAGCCTCCCGACAATTAGAATTTGCCAATATAAAATTCAAAACCAAAGAAAAAGATTTGGAAATCAACCAAAAAACCAAAGATTTTAGAAATTTAATTATTTTTGGTAGTGTTTTTTCGCTTATGTTGATTGCTTTTTTCTATTTTTTGAGAAGGCGCAAACAAATTGCAGATAATGCAAAAAAACAAGTAGAACTGCGTACCACAATGATACAAACGCAAGAAAATGAACGAGAACGCATAGCAAAAGACCTTCACGACAGTGTAGGCGCAATGCTTGCCACCGTAAAAAATCAAATAGAACAACTAAAATACGAAAACACACCAGAAAATTATGACAAAACAATTAAAAACTTACAAGCTACTGCACAGGAAGTAAGACGTATTTCTCATAATTTGATGCCTATTGTTTTGCTAAAATTTGATTTGGTAGCAGCACTAGAAAACCTTTGCCATAGCGTACAAAATCCATCTACAGAGCTTGTATTAGCAGATATCCAAAGCAAAATGCCAAAAGAAAAAGAAATTTTATTATATAGAATTGTACAAGAAGTCATTACAAATGCCATAAAATACGCAGAAGCCACCAATATTTATGTACAAATAACAGAAGAAAACAAGAAAATCTTACTTCAAATAGAAGATAATGGCAAAGGTTTTGACTTTGAGACCGCCAAAAATGGCTT
>JAYVHJ010000177.1:0-7951 GCA_043771315.1 Raineyaceae bacterium | reverse complement strand
AAATAGCAAAAACAAGGTTTTCACTATCATTCAAAAAACTTTCATAAGGTATTTCTTTGATATAAATAACTTTGTACTTATAATCAAAATAGCCTAAATAAGCATCATTAGGCGTTTTGTTGTCACCCAAATACAAAACCACCTGCTTTACGGGCATTACGTACTCGTTGTACAGAAAAGCACTATACAAGTACATTCTTTGTATCATTTTGGTATCTTCTTTGGTTTGCACCTCCAAATGAAAAACCTCTTTTATGCCGTTTTCCTCTACTAAATAGACAAAATCAGCTTTACGTAGGTTGCGTGTAAAGTCCGTAGGTTTTGTGATGACAATGTTGGTAAATTTCTCGTCTAAAAGCTCTCTGATGACTTGGAGAGAGTTTTTGTTAAACTTTTCTTTGAATACGTTGTCGTATTCGTTGCTTTCTTTGGTGGGTTTTGCCTGCCGTTTTGCCATTATTTGGAGTTGCGTAAATGCTTGTTTTTGCAAAGATACAAAAAAAGATTTGGTTTTGTCATAGAATTCAACGGCAGGAAATTCGTGGACTGGTGAGGACACCAGCCACGGAAATAGAACATTTAGTTTTTTGAAATATAATTCAGACCATTTAAGTTTTTAGTTGCATATAAAGCATTAATCTCATTACCTTCTTTACATATAATCGTATTATCTTCAAAAGTAAAACAGGTGACATATTCGCCGTAGAGTAATTCCTTACCATTAAGCCAATATTTATAGGTTATAGAATATAAGTCAAAATAATATTTATTATTTATTACTACTTTAGTACCTTTATTGGGTGTTTTTTTTGAAACAACCTTATACTTGTATTTGTGTTCCTGTTTTTCTAAGTATACAAGATAGTAATTGTCAATGGAATCTATTCTACAGACTTTATATAAATAATTATTATTCAGTTTTTTATCTGTTGTATTCTTTTTAGTAAAAGAACAACCTAAAATAATTATTAAAAATATTGCATAAAACTTCATATTCATTTTATTTTTTAGGTTCTGTTTTTTTAGGTTCTTCTATTGTATGAAAAAGTTCTTGTTTTTTTGTACTTGGTCTTTTTGCGAAAAATTTTGATGATGTTGCTACTTCTTTCCTGTGGTGTCAGGTTTTTCTATCTGACACCAAACTACATCAAGCAATGTATTTCTTAGTAGTTTTAATGTTTTGGTCACCATGTAGTGCAATAAACTCAAAATCATCTTTATTTCAAAATATAAACTAAAAATAGTGTGGCTTTTTGGTGTAGTTCGTTGTGGTTAATAGGTCTTCACCTAAAATTTAGCACAAAATCTTTAATTTCTTTAAATATTTTGTATCTTTGTGGAATAATTTGTAAAATAATTGATATATTAAAACAAATTAAAACAAATCATCAAAATTCTTATATAAAAATAGAATGTTTAAGATAGAAAAAGGGCGTTTTTATGGGTGGATTAAGTTCATCTGGATATTTTTTTTACTTTCAATGGGACTGATTGTTACATTTATTTATATGATAAGTGATAATTCTTTTGGACTTTTTGGAGATATGCCCAGCCTAGAAGCACTAGAAAACCCTAAAAGTGAACTAGCATCAGAGATTTTTACGGCTGACGGAAAGTCTATGGGGCGTTATGCCGTAACAAACCGTACTCCGCTAGAATTTGAAGAAATTGCGCCTACAGTCATTGATGCACTTATTGCAACAGAAGATGTACGTTTTGAGCAACATTCAGGCATTGATTTACGCAGTATGGAGCGTGTGCTTGTCAATACTATTATTTTGCAAAATAGGTCTTCTGGGGGAGGTAGTACACTTACACAACAACTTGCCAAGAATTTGTTTGATACTCGTGCCAAAAAAAATAGAGGCAAACTTGCTGATACACCTGTCATAGGAAAATTTATTTTTAAGATAAAAGAATGGATGATGGCTATTCGTTTGGAACGCAATTATACCAAAAAAGAAATTATTACAATGTACCTCAACGTATCAGAATTTAGTAGTAATAGTTTTGGAATACAAGCTGCAGCACAAACTTATTTTAGCAAAGATGCAAGTGAACTAAACGTACAAGAGGCTGCCGTACTTGTGGGAATGTTGAAAGCTCCCACAATGTTTAATCCTATTATCAATAGAAAAGCCTCTATCAACCGTAGAAACACTGTTTTATCTCAAATGGTAAAATATAATTTCTTAAAAGAGGCTGATTTTCAAAAATACAGAACAGAAGATATTGATGTTAAATTTAAGTCTGAAGCCTACCAAATTGGGCTTGCACCTTACTTTAAAGACCAAGCACTCAAATACTTAGAAGATTGGGCAGTAAAAAAAGGTTATTCAAAAGATTTTATCAAAACGGGCGGTTTGCGCATCTACACGACCATAGACTCACGTATGCAAAAACTTGCAGAAAATGCAGTTGCTATACATATGATGGAAAGACAACGAGCTTTTAATTATGTTTGGTCTGGGCGTAATCCTTGGGTTGATGAATATGGGCGTGAAGTACCTAATTTTATTGAAAAAGAAGCAAAGAAAACAGTCCGTTATAAATCCTTAGAAGCTAATTTGGGCAAAGGAAATGAAGCGCAAATTTTTGTAGAACTTAATAAACCTGTTCGTACTACTATTTATGATATGTACAAAGGCTCTGTGGATACACTCATTTCTCCAATGGATTCTATTCGTCATCATAAGCGTTTTTTGAATATTGGAATGATGGCTATGGACCCAAAAAGCGGACATATCAAAGCGTGGGTAGGCGGAATTAACTACAAACATTTTCAATATGACCACGTAAAACAAAGTCTTAGACAACCTGGCTCTACTTTTAAACCTATTGTGTATGCTGCTGCTATTGACCAAGGCTATACACCTTGCTATGAAATTGTGGATAAACCAGTTATTTTTCCAGGCTGGATTCCAAAAAATAGTTATGGTTCTTATACCTATGCGCCACATACATTACGCAAAGGAATGGGACAATCAGTAAATACTATTGTAGCAGCTCTTACCAAAGAATTAGGCATTGATATGATAATGAAATATGCCAAAAATTTTGGTATAAATACGCCTTTGCAACGTGTGGCATCTATTTGTTTGGGGTCGTCTGAAGTTTCTTTATATGAATTATTGGGAGCTTATGCTACTTTTGCCAATAAAGGCTATCATATTGACCCTATGATGATTACAAAAATTGTAGATAAAAATGGTAAAGTTTTGGAGGATTTTGTGCCTGATATTAGGGAAGTAATTAGTGAAGAACACGCTTATATGATGCTAAATATGTTGATGGCAGGAACAGAAAGAGGAGGAACAGGCGCAGGAATAGCTAGTTATGGTTTTATGGACAAAGGAAATGAAGTTGGTTCTAAGACAGGAACAACACAAGACCACGCAGATGGTTGGTTTATGGGCGTAACACGTAACCTTGTGGGTGGCGTTTGGGTGGGTGGAGATACCCGCCAAACACGCTTTTTGGATATTGGCAACGGACAAGGTGCGGTGCTTGCAATGCCTGCATTTGGACTTTTTATGAAATCACTTTATGCAGACCCAACACTAGGCTACAAAAAAGTTCCTTTTGAAAAACCTGCAAAAACAACCGTAGAACTTGATTGCAACAAAGCTCTAAATGACCGTTTGATAGAAAGATTAGACCAGAAGTATTAAGTCTTTGATAATCAAGTGATATACACAATCTTTTAGTTAATTCGTAAGAATTAACTAAAAGAAAAAAAGTTAGAAAAGTTTTTGACTTTGCAGAAAAATAGTATATTTGTGAGATTTTAAAAACCATTTAAAATTAGTAAAACATAACTAACCATCTAAATCATTCAAAAAAATGAATATTAACAAAGCTGTTGATACAAAGTACGAAAACTCAAACCTTTCTGCCATTGCTAATGCGCCTGTAGAGGCACTTGAAGGCGTAGGACCAAGCACTGCAAAAGTGCTTAAAGAAGTAACAGGTATTGATTTGGTGCGTGATATGCAGTATTTCAACCTGAAATTAGCTAAACTAAATGACGAGCAAATCAAAAAATTGGCTGATGCTTTTAGTGTGAAAACAAAAGAAGAATTGCTTGCTTTGCCATTCGTAGCGTGGGCAAAAGCAGTAGTAGCACTTGCGCCTTATGAGCGTTTGAATATCAATGCGGCACTAGACAGAAACCTAGAAGGCAAAACTTTTGATGTTTTGGTAAAAGAAGACGTTGAAGGGCTTGAAGGAATTGGAGCTGGTAAAGCAAAAATGTTGCACGAAGCAGGTGTAAAAACTATTGGAGATTTGGGCGCAGTTGATGTAGCTAAACTTTCTGATGCAAATGCAGCACTTTTATTGAAAGCTCTAGGCGGAGCAGCAAAAGAAGATTTAGCTAAAAATAGCTTTATTCAAATTTCTGCTTCTATTTTGGCACTTGCAACTGCACACGGCAAATAGTCAGTTTTCAATTACGAATTAAAGATTACGAATTACGGATTAGCAATAGCTGGTTTGTAATTCGTAATTTTTTTGTATCTTTGCACCTACAACTATATTGTTGATATTTAGTAACAATTATTATATTTTTAATGTCAAAACTTGCTGATGAAGATAAATTTTTAGATTTGTCTGACTATGGAAGACCACTTGCTAGAGTTTTTGCCAATCAACTCAAAACCACCCGTTTTACACCTATTCACGTTACGCTACTCTTTGGAGTTTGCGGACTAATAGCTATTTTTTGTATCTTAAATGGCTATTATTTTGCTGCTGGTGTTTTTATTATCCTAAAATCTGTTATTGATGCTGCTGATGGAGAGCTTGCACGCATCAAAAAAACACCTTCTTACTCTGGGCGGTATTTGGATAGTATATTTGATTTGATTTTAAATTTTTTGTTTCTGATGACTTTTTGTTATGTAGCAAAAACACACATTTTTTATGCTGTTTTGGCATTTATTGGTTTGCAGTTACAAGGAACATTGTATAATTATTACTATGTTATTTTGAGGAATAAGTCTGTGGGTGCAGACACTACAAGCAAGGTTTTTGAGTATAAATCTCCTCGTGCTATGGCAGGTGAAACACAAAAAACAGTGGATATTTTGTTTTGGGTTTATTCTTTTGTTTATGGCATTTTTGATAAAACAATTCATTTTTTGGACAAAGATGCTTATAAAGTCAAAACTTTTCCTAATTGGTTTATGACGTTTGTGTCTATTTATGGTTTGGGTTTCCAGTTATTGATTATGGCTATAATGCTTTCTATGAATATGATAGACTATATTATTCCATTTTTTATTGCTTTTACGGTTTTTATTTTTGTGCTGATTGGAATTAGAAAAGCAGTTTTTGATACAAAATAATTGTGAATATTTCGCCCCTAAATCCCCAAAGGGGACTTTAATACATTTGCTATTTTCACAACAATGTATTTGTATTGCTCCCCTTCGGGGCTGGGGGCTTTTTAAACCGTAATTCCTATTACCAAAACGTCATCAGTTTGTTTGGTAGTGCCTTTCCAATCTTCAAATGCTTTGTCTAATGCTTGTTTTTGTTGCTCCATTGGCATAATGGAGGTTTCTGTGAGTAGTTGGCGGAAACGTGAAGAAAGGAATTTACTATCCCTATCTCCTCCAAATTGGTCGTGAAAACCATCTGAAAAAATATATAATTTGTCGCCTTTTTGGGCATCTATTTCGTGTTGTTCAAAAAATTTATCTTCATATTGGTTACTTCCAACAGGGAATTTTGAGCCTCTTACAGATGTATTAAAATTATTAGAAACAATATAAAGAGAGTTTTTGGCAGCACTAAACAAAATTTTACCATCTATAAAAACAAGTACACAAACGTCCATTCCATCATTTATAGCATCATCTTTGGTGTTTTTATTAAGGTTTTCAATAATTCTGGCATCTAATTCGTGCAAAATAAGATTTGCGTCATACACCTTTGAATAAACCACAATTTCATCTAAAAAAGTATGCCCCAAAATAGTCATTAGTGCCGCAGGAACGCCGTGACCTGTACAATCTGCGCCCACAACCACACGCACATTATCTCTTTTATTTTCGTAAAACCAATAAAAATCACCACTCAAAATATCTTTTGGCTTAAAAAGCACCATAGCATCAGAAAAATAGCCTTTAATTGTGTCCATATCACCCAAAACGGCATTTTGGATTTTCTTTGCATACACAATACTACTTGTAATTTTGGCGTTTTTGTCTTCTACAAGTTCTTTTTGTTGTTCAATTTCAATATTAGCAAGTTGAAGCGCAAGACGTGCTTTTATCTCTTTTATGGTCAAATCATAACGAAATTTGATAAGCATTATCATCAAAAAACCAACTATCATCAATAAAAAACCGCCTTCTTCCAAAAATAATTTTTTATCTAATCTTGTATTAGCAAAAAGAAAAATAAGGCTCACCACAAAAGAAAGCCCAATAACGAACACAGAATACACCCAACGCCACAGCACAAACATTGATGCTGCCACAAAAAGTGCCATATAATTAAGGCTATGCCCAACAATATCTTTATTTTCTATGAGGAAAAAAGTATAAGCATTCTGTACTGAAATCAGCGTAAAAGGCACGAAAATAACTATAAAAGAAGGGAATTTGTATTTTTTTTCTCCAAAAATCATACAAAGAGAAACCACCGCAACAAATAATCTAATACAAAGTATTTGCAAAAAGTGTTCTGGAATATTGAGGTAGTCTGTTATGGCAAAAAGTGGGTCAGCAATAGCGGCTATCCACGCTCCTGCAATATGGTATTTTTTTGATGTTTCTTCTAATTCTAGTTGAACTTCTTTGTCAGAAATAAGAGAGAGCATATATTTTTGTTTATTTTGGTAATATTTTTAACAAAATTACGAATAAAGACTAAAATAGCAAATAAATTTTTTTGAGTTGTAAGTTGTGAGTTATGAATTATGAGTTGTAATTTTTGTGAAAAATAGACAAAACGCAAAAAGAGAACTCATTACGAGTTCTCTTTTTTGTAACAATTTCTTGTGTAATTTGTTCGTTTTAGTTATGGATAATTTGTATTTAACTCACCGTTCACAACTGAAAACTCACAACTCAAAAATTATTTTCTCAAACCAAGTTTCTCAAGAATTGCTCTGTATCTCAATACATCAACAATTTGCAAGTGATGTAATAATCTTTTTCTTTTACCTACCAATTTAAGCAAGCCCAAACGAGTAGAATAATCTTTTTTATTCACTTTCAAATGCTCTGTTAGGTGTGTAATGCGTGCTGTAAAAAGTGCAATTTGACCTTCTGCAGAACCTGTATCTGCGCTAGACTTACCAAAGTCTGCAAAAATTTTTGCTTTGTCTTCTTTATTTAAAATCATTGTAATGAGGGTTTTATAATATGTTTTTTAGTTAATTGACGAACAACGTCTAAAAATAACATCTAAAAGTAGCGTTGGTTTGTAGCATTTGCTTACAACACCGTTTTTAAATTATTTTATTATTTTGTTTCATTCAGGGTTGCAAATGTACGGAGTTTTTTTGGATAAAAAAAGTTTTTGAAGGTTTTTAATTTATTTTCAGAAAAATTTGGAAATACAAAAAAAGTATCTAAATTTGCGGTGTAGATATTTAGAAAATAAGTTATTATTTCGCTGAAATAAACCCAAAACTAATTTTTATGAATAACCTACACAAAAAAATCTCAAAAATAAAATGTGCTAATTTAAAAAGCATTTTAATACCTCTTGCAAACGGACTATTAGGGAATAACCCAACTATTAGCTTCGTGAAATTTCCGTATCAAATAATTAAGTCTTTTGGTGTTTTTTTGGAGCAAAAAAATGCTTGCTTAAAATTTAAAGATACTCCTCAAAATGCTATAAATCAAGAATTTATTAGCAACATTAAGTGTGTTGATAGGTTTTTGAAAGAGCCTTTTACATTTTGTAATTCACTAGAAGATATTTCTGAAGC
>JAYVHJ010000176.1:0-9470 GCA_043771315.1 Raineyaceae bacterium | reverse complement strand
AAAAACCAATCCTCAATTTCTCTCACAGCAATAACAATACTTGTTTTGGCTGGTAAACTTGGAGTTGTTTTTCCATTTTCTTGTATTCCACCAATGATATATTTTTCTAATTTTGCTAAATCTGCAAGAGAAAAATTAGGGAATAAATCTATCAGCCCAATAATTTCGGTATAATTTTGCAAAAACAAAGAATTTGCATCTTCCAACATTCTTGATTTTACGCTCCCATCTCCCATACAATCATATATAAGGATATAATATTGTGGATTTTGAGTTGATATGGTCGTTTTTATAGAAATATATTTGATAGGTTTCTTCTTTCCTTGAAATTGTTGAAACTCTATTTGAATATTTTTTTGCCCTGCAATCTCAATGATTAGTTTTTCCATAAAAAGCATTTCTGTTTGCCCCTCAACATAAAAAGCAATTTTTTTCATACTCATAATTGTTCTCCTTGCTTTTCTAAATCTTCAAAATAAAACTCAGAGGATAGAAAATCAAAATTACTTAATCCTGTATATTTGAATTCATCAAAAACATCTTTTGAATTTCTATAATTATAAAACAAGGATTTTTTTGGTACTCTATGGATAACAGACCAATATTCTAATGGTATTTTATTCATTACAAACCTATCATTTGTAGTCATTATAATTTGTACAGCTGAATTTTCCACTTTTTCAATAATCAAATCAATAAGGCTTTTTGACCTCTCATAATCCAAACCCTCACCTATGTCATCAATCAAAATACAATTAGGTGTTTTAATTAGTAGAGAATAATTTAATTGTATTAACAAAGATAATGCTCTAAACATACCTTGCGACATTTCCGTTTGGTTTGTCATCACATCAATATCTTGTTCTTGCACTCCTAACCCAAATAAAGTTTCAGGAAAAGTATTTAAAGACCCTATACCTATTTTATCAATATGATAATTTATTTTTTTCATATCTTCAAAAATCTTTGTGGTAAATATATCACCAAATTCTTGTTTTCCCTGAACAAAAATTCCTACCACTTGGTTAGTATCTTTCAGATTTATTTCTATTTCTTTGTTTTGGTTAATTTCATGTAAAAAATAATTTTTACCAAGTTCTCCTCCAAAACGGTAATGAGTCAGAGTTTTGCCCCAATTATGGAGAGTTTCAAAAAACGGTTGTTGTATGGTATCAACTCTTGAAGCAGCTAATTTATCATTTTCCATCTGAAAATCAAGCATAGTACCTGCTTTCTGATAAAACATAATTCCTTGTTTATCATCACGTTTAAGCACTTCTTTACTATCAACTGTAAGAATTTCTTGTTTTATTTTACCATCTTGAAAATCCAAAAAATAAGCTATTTCAATGCCATTATCATCAAATAGTAAATCATAAGTAGAAGTTTTATAAACCAATTCAGATAATTTGACATTATCTGCTAATAAATCTGCAAGTTGGCGCAATGCGTTGATAGTTTTGCTTTTTCCAGTTGCATTTTTACCTACAATAAGATTGATATTTTCAAACGTAACCCATTGATTATAAACATTATTTTCAGGTTTCCCTTCAATAGACCACTCATAGGGTTGCCCAGAAAAACGAGAAAATTTTATTGCTTTAAGGTTCATTGTGCGTGAGATTTAGATATTTTATTACAAATATAGTGATTTTCAGATAATCTTTATTTATTTGATATTTTCAAAAAAAAATACGAATGATAAAAATCTATCATTCGTATTTTTAAAATTTTAATTCGTGATTGAATTAAAGCACTTTATAAACATCATTTTTTGAGTCAATATCAGGCATTTGTTTGTCTGGGTCAAGCTCAAAAGAAACTATTTTTTTAGCACTTTTAAACAAAATATCTTTTTTGTTTCCTTTTTGCCAAATCTCTACTGGTAGTTTCATACGTGTTTTTTTGCCATCAGTATCAGTTCCTTCAATAATAACAGGCATCAAAACTGTGCCATTATTTTCTAGTGTAACTGTATAACCATTTTTTTCATTCTCTTCAACTTTCGTGATTCCTTGTTCAATGTTACCCGTTCCGTAAAACCAACCTTTCCAAAACCAGTCTAGCTCATCACCAGCGGCATTTTCCATTGCATTGAAAAAATCAGTAGGTTGTGGGTGCTTAAACGCCCAACGCTTGATATAATTGCGGAAAGCAAAGTCAAAACGCTCTTTTCCCAAAATATATTCACGTAACATAATCATTCCTATTGCAGGTTTGTAGTAAGCCGTAATACCCAAATTATTGTCTTGTACAATATCAGGATAAGTAGCTATGCTTTCTCTGTTGCCAGAAACAAGGAAACCCGTAACATTACGCATATTTTTGAAAGGTTGTGTTTTTGCATATTCACCATTATTAAACTCCAAAGTAGAATAATAATTGATAAAAGTATTAAAACCTTCGTCCATCCAAGGGTACAAACGCTCATTTGTGCCGACAATCATAGGAAACCAGTTGTGTCCAAACTCGTGGTCTGTAACGCCCCAAAGAGATGCACCATTATCTTTCCAATCACAAAAATTAACACCAGGATATTCCATACCACCACAAATACTTGCCAAATTAACGGCTACTGGGTACGGAAATTCGTACCACATTTTAGAATAATGCTCAATAGAGGCTTTGCTATATTCTGTAGAACGCTCCCAACCTGATTTTTCACCAGTTCCAGTACCAATTCCTTCTTTTGTATAACCAGAAATAGCCAAACATTTTTTCTTGCTAGGCAAATTGATACGAGCTGCATCAACTGCAAATGCAGTAGAACAACCAAAAGCTGCATCTCTTGCATTTAGAATTTTGAAATGCCAAGTAATTTTGCCATCTTTTCCTGCAGGACGAGAAGAAGAGGTATTTGCGTCTTTTTCAGCAATGATAGTAACAGCTTTGTCGCTTGTTTCTGCTTGTTTCCACGCTGCTACTTGTGCAGGTGTGTAGCAATCAGCAGGATTTAGCAAATCACCAGACCCTAAAACTACTTGTTTGTTTGAAGTAGTGATTTTGTATTCCAAATCTCCATATTCCAAATAAAATTCACCAGAACCTAAGTAAGGCTCTGTATTCCAACCTTTTATGTCATCATATACACAAGCACGAGGATACCATTGTGCGTAAGAATAAACCCAACCTTTTTCAGAAAGTACACGTCCCATACGGTCAGAGCCTTTTTCTGGTGTGAAAAATGAGTAAGCAATTTCAATTTCTACTTTTCCACCTTTAGCTTTCAAAGGTGCATCTAAAATTACCTGAATACGAGTATCAGTAACAATATATTTTGCATCAGCAAATTTTGCATCTTTGCCTGCGCCCTTGATACGCACAGATTTAAGGATATTTCCTTCTGTAGAACTTCCCGTATTGCGACTTCCTTTTACGTTTTGAACAAGCGTACCACGAGAATCTTCTTTGAATTTGTTTTGCTCCAACTGCAACCAAACGTAATCCAAAGCATCAGGACTATTATTAGTATAAGTTAGTTTACTTGTGGCAGTTAGTGTGTGTTTTGCATCATCTAATTCTGCTACAATGTTATAATCAGCTCTGTTTTGCCAATATTGTTCACCAGGAACACCCAGCGCAGAACGCATTGGCGTAGCACGGAAATCATTGATAAGGTCAAACTTAGACTGATTATTTTCACGTTGTGCAAATGCTTCAAGCGAGAAAATAGTTGCCAAAGATGCCATCAAAATTGTTATTTTCTTCATTTTGATAAATTATTTTGGGATATTTTTTATAAATTTCATTAAGTCTTCTATAACGCCACAAATTTAGAAATATTATCTTAATTTTAAGATTTTATGTTTTGTTTTTTTGAATAAACAATTCTCCTCAAAAATACTTCTAGTTTCTTAATCTTCTGCATCAATAATTCCTGTTGGTTTTATGATTTCGTAGCGTGAAAAATCTTGCGCTGCTATCATTCCGTTGCCTTTTATGATTTGTGTAGGAGTAGTAATGACAAGGCTACTATCCGTTTTGATTTGTTTTTCTAACGGCGACCACACCAAAGATGCTGTTTTGAGGGTTTTTTTCTCTATTTTTTCAAATACAACTACATCTCCTTCTGCCACATAAATATTTTTTAGTTTGTCAAAAGTAGCTTTCTTGGCAGTAAGTCGGGTAGTTTCTTTTTCTGCGGTATCCATAAAAATAATCTCAATACCAGTAGGATAGACAATATTTCCATTGGCATAAGTATATTGTTTTGAGGCTTTTACCTGAATTTTTACTTTTGCAGAATCACTATAAATGGTTAAAATATCAGTAGTTTCTACCATTGGTTCATCATTTTTGACTGGTTTTTTTATTTTTTCTTCTTGGCAAGATATCATAATGCAGCAAAGCAAAAAATAAAAAATTCTTGTTTGTATCATTACAAACAACGGCAAAAGAGATGATAATTTGGTTTTATTCATATTTTTTTTAGAGTGTGGACATAATGTGATGGTTTTTTATGAAATATCAGTTTTTCTCTGTAGGCTTTTTTCTGCTCTACTTGTACATTAAAAAAACTAAATCAATGCTTATGATCTGGAGCATGGTATATCTCAATTTTCATTTGTGGGAATAATTTTTGCAGTTTCTTTTGGAGCGTGTCCGTGATAAAATTGACTATTATTTTTTTGATATTGGGGATATTTGCGTTAAGATTACCTAAACTTCCTCTGATACCCAACAACTTAATGGTTTGAATTTCAGTAAACTCTGCAAGTTCCTGCACAAAAAGGTATTTCGCATCAATATAAGTTCCACTAAAATCAAGAATATTACTTTTAAGATGCTTTTTGAATATAATTTTAGCATATTCTCCACCTTCTTTTATTCCCCAATCAGAAAGTATGTTATAATAATGATTTTCGTAGGCGTGTTTGACTTCTTCCACATAAAAATAGTCTAATCCTGCTTTTAAAAGGGCTTTTCTATCTATCTCTTCCTCATTCAAAAGAAGTTTTATACCGTTGTCTGTGCCTTTTCTATAATACTTTTCTACGGCAGCAAGCAAGTTACTAGGTGCATATTTGGCAAGAAGTTGGCGTATTTTTTGTGATTTATCCTTAAAATTTCCACCAAAATAGCTACTTGCATTTCCCATCACCATCAAAACAAGGAGATATAATATTTCATCAGGAATGCCACCAACGTCCATCATTTGCATTGCAAGTTGTTGGTTATCAGCATTTTCACTTTTTAGCAAATCACCTATGTTTTTTGTCATTTCTTCCGACACATCAAGCAAATATGGTTTTTCCAAAAGTTGCTGAAAATCTTTGAGGTGTTTAGGTAACACTAATACCATTTTTTGCTTAGAAACAGTTTCTAGTATAGTTTCTAATGCTATTTTGGGTTGTTCTCCAATGCAAATATGCGTGGTCTTGTCTGTTATTTTGGAAATGATTTTGTATTCTTTTTCCTTAAAAAAATTGGTAAGTGCTGTTATTTTTACGCCAGCAACATCACCCAAAACGCTAATTAGCGTACTTTTTTTGTCTAATTTTAGAGAAAATGGGTTTTTTATATGATTTTCTAATGCAATAAGTGCATTACGTCTTATAGGCGCATTTGCTACATACAAACACGCCAGCAAATCTTCTTTCTTAGCATTCTGTACTATTTCCATACGGTTTTGTATAAGTGAAAACTCCAACATTTGGAGTTGTATAGACAAATTTCTTTTCTTGAAAGATGCTAACAAATTATTAACTGTTGTGCTAGTTTTCAGCTCTGTTGTCTTGCAGAAAGGATTTTTGTCAATATAAATATCCAATAAACTAGGTAATTGTAAGATTTTTTCAGATAAAAAATCCAGTTTATTAGCAAAAAAGTTTATTTTTTCCAGTCTCTCACAATTCAGAATACTATCAGGAATATTTTTGAGATTGCAGGCAATAAGTTCTAATTCACGCAAATTGTTTTTGTTAATAAAAATCTTATCAATAAGCAATTTTCTGTTCCCATTTAACACTAATTTTGTCAAATGGGGCATATCAGACAGTAAAAAAGGTAAGGCTTTGATATCATTATTAGAAAAATCTAATTCTTGCAATTGCGTCAGTTTCTTAAAAAAGACAGGAATTTCAGTGATTTTGCTATTGACAATTGAAAGAGATTCTAGTTTTTTGAGGTTGGTTATTTTTTCAGAAAATACTTCAAAACGTGTTCTTTGCGCCATTTCAGCTTTCAAATAAACAAAATTTCCATTGAAAGAAAGTTTTTTGAGTGTTTTAAGAGAAAAGATGTTTTCTTGCATTTCTTGTGTAATACTGCCATACCCAAGTGATAATTCTTCTATGCTTTTTAGACCCAAAAACGCATCTTTTGGCAAATCCTCCATTTGATTGATATTTATATCAAGTTTTTTGAGGTTTTTCATCTTAAAAATACTGTCAGGCACTGCTAATATAGTTTTATTAGCATAAGGATTATAGGTGGGTTGTTCTTTTACAACTTCTGGTGGTTCACAAAAAGTAAAAGAAATGACTAAACTTTCCAAACTTTCCAATTTGTCAAAAATATCAAGAAATAGTATTTTTTTATCTACTTTGCTATAATATGAATAAAAATGAGGGAATTGAAGATGTTTTAATTGCTTCATTTCTGTAAAAAAAGTAGGAAATTCTTTAGGAAAACTACCTAAATTGATAGTATGCAACTTTGGTAGTTTGGCAAGTTCTTTTGGCAAAACATAATCATCACCATACGAAATGTTAAGCACTTCTAAATTATTGAAATTGAAGCATTTAGCCAAATCTTGTGCATGGATATTAAGTTCCGTAACGTCATCAGGTTTTTTAAGTGCATCACTGAAGTTTTGTTTGTTATAAAAAGCCATAAAAAAATTGTGAATAATGAATTGTAAATGAATACAAAAATTTAATAATTATTTTGTTCCACGTGGAACAAAATTGAATTTATATTGGTTTTTTATCTCCTTTTATTGTGATTTTGAGCTGTGGATATACTTTTTGTATTCTTTGGATAGTTGTTTTTGATATAACACTTACTATAATTTCCTTGATTGTTGGTATATTTGTTCCATAGCCCAAAGCAACGCCTTCTAGTTGGCGTACTTCAATGATTTCTATTTCTGGAAATGCCAAAAGTTCTTCTCTAAACAGTTGTTTGGTGTGCATTTTACGCTCTGAAAAATCTAACAGATTATCTTTTAGATTTGCTTTATATATAATTTTAAGATACTCACCACCTTTTTTAATCCCCCAATTAAAAAACATATCATAATATATTATTGCATAATATGGTCTTTCATTTTCAACGTAACGGTATTGCAAACCAGCTACTAAAAGAGCTTTTCTATCAATATTTTCCTCTTCTAAGACAAATTTAAGAATGTCATAAGCAGTTTTTTTGTAATATTTTGCTACAACTGCCTGCAAACTTGTAGGCGCATATTTTTGCAACAATTTACGGATTTTTCGTGACTTTCCTTCAAAATTTGTACCAAAATAATATTGACTTTCTATTATCATTAAAGCAAGTACATACATCAAATCATCAGGAACGCCCCCAGTTTCCATCATTTGTAGTGCAAGTTGTTGATTACTAGCATCATTACTTTTGAGCAAATCTGCTATGTTTTTTGTCATATCTGCAGACACATCTACCTCAAGCAAATAAGGGGTTTCTAATAGTTGCTGAAAATCTTTGAGATGTTTGGGTAAAGAAAGTTTTATATTTTGCTCAAAAACTGCTTTATTGATGTCTGCAAGTGAGGTTTTGGATTGCTCACTAATGCAAATATGCGTAGTTTTTTGGTCAATTTTATTGATAATTTTATAACCTTTTGCCCTAAAAAACTTTGTAATATCCACCATATTTGCACCTGCAATCTTGCCTAAAACACTAATCAAGGTAGTTTTTGGGTCTAAATCCAAAGAAAATGGCGTTTTAATATGATTTTCTAATGCAATAAGCGTGTTTAGGCGCACAGAAGGATTAGAGGCGTACAAACACGTAAGCAAATCTTCTTTTGTAGCATCTTTAAGGTTTTCTGTATGATTTTGAATAAGAAAAAACTCTAATAGTTGTAATTTTTCAGGTAAGTTTCTTTGCTTAAAAGATAAAATCAAATTATTGATAGTGCTTGTTTTTAGCTCTGATGTATTAGAAAGCGTGTTTCTATCAATTTTTAAAGTGCGAAGGTGAGGCAATTTTAAAAGTTCACCTGGCAAAATGGCTAATTTATTTGTACTGACATTAAATATTTCTAGTTTTTGGCAGTTTTGTATATTTGCAGGAATATTTTTGAGGTTACAACTTGTAACCTCTATTTCACGCAAATTGTCGCCACCTTCCAAAATAGCCTCTAAGAGCAGATTTTTATTTTCAGAAAAATTTATTTTAATCAAATTAGGTAATTCAGACAACAAAAAGGGCAAGTCTTTGATGTCATTATTAGTAAAATTTAACTCTTGAAGTGATGTAAGGTGTTTAAGAAATTCAGGTATTTTAGAGATTTTCCCACTAGAAATTGTTAGAGATTGCAGATTTTTTAGGTTAGTTATTTTTTCAGAAAAATGATTTTCAAAACGAATTTTCTCTTTTAATTCTGTTTTATTATAGGTATAAGAACCATTTAAAATAAGTTTTTTGAGCGTTTTTAGTGAAAATATATTTTCTTGTAGTTTTTGTGAAATACTTCCATACGTAAGACGTAATTCTTCCAAATTATCTAACTCCAAAAAAGCATTCTCTGGCAAACTATATTGATTATGAATATTTAAGTGTAATTTTTTTAGATTTTCCATTTTAAAAATAGAACTAGGAAACCTCAAATCTGGTCTGTTTTCATCAAAAATCAACCCAATACTAAGACTTTCAAGATATGAAAATGTATGAAAAATATCAGGAAAATCTAAGGGATATTGCAAAGAATAATAAGCAGGCAAAATCAAGTTTTTGAGCTGTGTCATTTCTGCTAAAAATACTGGAAAAGCAGATAAAAAATCATTCAAATGAATGGTATGCAGTTTTTTAAAGTTCAAAATTTCTTTTGGTAAGGGACTAGCATTGTTTCCAAAACCTATAATATTTAGTATTTCTAGGTTTTCAAAATGAAAGCATTTATCCAAATCCTCTAACCTAACATTGAGTTCTTTTACGTCTAGGGGATTTTTTTTATATAGCATAATGCTTTGTAAGTCGTCAAAAGGCATTTTTTAGATTATTTTATTATAAATTTTTACTAATATAAATTTTCCAGTCATCAACTGGAAAATCATAATAAATTGAATATCAAAAAGATAGTATTTTCTTAGTGCTTTCTCAGTGTGCATTTCTTGTGTTCTTAGTGTTAAAATCTAAACAAAAATTTTTCTCAAAACATCTATTTCACGTTTTGCTGATGCTTTTTCGTACAAAATCCTGTAAGCGGCAGTCGTAATAGGCAAATCTGCATTATGTTTTTCGTTGATGGCATAAATGCTTTTAACGGCATAATAGCCTTCTGC
>JAYVHJ010000175.1:0-2576 GCA_043771315.1 Raineyaceae bacterium | reverse complement strand
TTTGGTTGCCCTCCTGATAGTGACGGAGATGGTTTGTATGATTATGAAGATAAATGTCCAAATGAATTTGGTCCTCGTATCAATATGGGTTGCCCTTGGAAAGACACTGATGGTGATGGCGTTACAGATAATGTAGATAAGTGTATCAATGAAAAGGGACTTGCTATTTATGATGGTTGTCCAGAAGTAGATACTGACAAAGATGGTGTACCAGATAAAAGTGATAACTGTCCAGATGTACCAGGAAAAGTAGAAAGAGATGGTTGCCCAGATGTGCCACCACCACCAAAAGTAACTGTTACGAAAGAAGAAGAAAAAGTGCTTAATGATGCAAGTAAAGTAAATTTTGCGGTAAATAAAGCTGTTATCCTTCCTAATTCTTTTGCAATTTTGAATAAAGTTGTGGATATTATGAATAAATATCCTACTGCAAGTCTTTCGCTAGAAGGGCATACTGATAGTGATGGAGATGATGCTAAAAACTTAAAACTTTCAGATGACCGTGCCGCATCAGTAAGAGCGTATTTGATTAAAAAAGGTATTGATGGAGGACGTATGACAAGCAAAGGTTTTGGTGAAACACAACCAATTGCAATGGGTGATACCAAAGAAGACAAGGCAACTAACCGCCGTGTGAAGATGAACATTTCTACTTCAAAGAAGTAGGCAGTATAGAAAACTAAAAACCGCTTTTATTTGTGTCAGCACAAATAAAAGCGGTTTTTTAGTTTTATAAATGGAATTTCAGAAACTATCTTTGGGATAAAAATCAAATAACTTAAAAATAAAAGTTTTACATTCGTACTTCGTCCCTCTTACTTCATACCTTTTTCTTTAAACCATTCCCAAGTGATTTTTAGCCCTTCTCGTGATTTGATAGGGTTTTCGTAGCCCAAAAGTGTATTTATCTTAGAAATATCAGCCAAACTATTCTGCACATCACCTTTTCTGCTTTCTTGATAAATGGCTTTTAAATCTGTTTGGGCATATTCTCTTAATGTTTCAAATAAATCATTCACAGAAATACGTTCTCCGCAAGCAACATTATAAATCTGATTAACTGCATCAGTTCTTTCTACAAAAACCGCTTTTATATTAGCTTGAACGGCATTTTCTACAAAAGTAAAATCCCTTGTTTGTGTGCCATCTCCATTTATTTTGGGTGAACTATTTGTTAATAAAGCCTCTGCAAAAAGTGGAATAACTGCTGCATAAGCACCTTTTGGACTTTGACGAGGTCCAAAAATATTAAAATAACGCAACCCAATGGTATTCAAGCCATAAGTACGGTTGAAAACATCAGCGTAAAGTTCATTTACGTACTTTGTGAGTGCATACGGAGAAAGTGGTTTACCTATCTCATCTTCTTTTTTTGGTAGTTTTTGACTATCTCCATAAGTAGAAGAAGAGGCTGCATATACAAAACGTTTAATATCAGCATCTTTTGCTGCCACAAGCATATTTAAAAAACCAGTGATATTTGCTTCATTTGTCGCTATTGGATTGTCTATACTGCGTGGAACAGAGCCAAGAGCCGCCTGATGCAAGACAAAATCCATACCTTTACACGCTTTATGGCAAGTTTCTAAATCTCTAATATCTCCTTCCAAAAGCTCCACAATAGTATTATTAGCAGTGTTTTCTAGGAATGGTATAATATTTTCTCTTTGCCCAGTAGAAAAATTATCCAAAATACGCACTTTGCCTGCATTATATTTTACCAAATATTCTACCAAATTAGAGCCTATAAATCCTGCGCCACCTGTTACCAAAAAAGAAAAATTTTTGAGAGATTGTTGTTGAAATGCCGTATTATACATTAAATAATTGTGAATTGTGAGTTGTAAGTTATGAGTTTAGTACAAAAGTAGTTAAAAAATAGGATATTTTTTCTATTTTTTTGCGTGTAAACCACCCCTAACCCCTCCTTAGAAAGTAGGGGGATTTTTATCCAAAAAAAGTTTTCCACAATATTTTTAAATCTAATAAAAATGCTACATTTTGTACATACCAAGCATCTAAATCAGCTTTTTGGTCAAGAGGGAGGTTTGCACCACCATTTATTTGCGCCCAACCTGTCATTCCTGGCAAAACATTGTGTCTAAGTGCCTGCAAAGGCGTATAGCGTCCCAAATATTCTGGTAAAAGTGGGCGTGGACCTACAAAACTCATTTTTCCTAAGAAAATTTGTATTATTTGTGGAAGTTCGTCAAGATGTGTTTTACGTAGAAAAAAACCTAATTTTGTTGTTCTGATGTTGTCGTGAAGTAAGTTTTGGTTAGTATCTTTGTCTTCATTCATTGTTCTGAATTTATAAATATAAAACATTTTTTCGTTTTTTCCCACACGTAATTGAAGGAAAAATATTTTTGAAAGTTTTTTGTTTTCAATAAATATAATCAAAAAAATCAATAAAAAAGGCAAAAACCCAATAAAAATAAGCCCTAACGCCAGTAATCTATCAAAAAAAATTTTGATGTAGTTTTGATAAAACATTTTTTACAGATATTTTTTGAAAATGAACAGAACACAAATATAATAAATTCTAAATTAGCTCTAAATATTAATTCTCAAAT
>JAYVHJ010000174.1:0-8100 GCA_043771315.1 Raineyaceae bacterium | reverse complement strand
GAGTTGCCAGAAGAGTTAAAAATTAGTAATTTTTATTCACGAGGTAACTGTATGCGCCTTCATATGGACACATTAGCACCTACGCTAGTGCCGGGACATAGTAATTTCCCTGTTCATCCAATAGAACATAGAAGTATAACAGTAAGAGAAGCCGCAGTAATTACTGGATTTCCAATGGATTATAAATTTATTGGTAGTCATAGCAAAAGATGTGAACACGTAGGAAATGCAGTTCCGCCACCTTTGGCTGATGCTATTGCAGAAGAATGTGTAAAATATTTGGATAAAATTGAGGCTAAAAATGAAAAAAAGAAAAGCAAAAAATTAGAATTAGCTTAAAAAGTAAAATAACAAAATAATATCAAACAAAAAACCTCTCTACTGTAAAGTAGAGAGGTTTTTTATACAAATCAAACGAATTAGAATCTGAAATGCGAGAATGCTTTGTTTGCCTCAGCCATTCTGTGAATATCATCTTTCTTTTTTACTGCTGCGCCTTCACCTTTAGATGCTGCAATGATTTCTGCAGCAAGTCTTTCAGTCATAGTTTTTTCGCCACGAGCACGAGCATATTTGATAAGCCATTTAATTCCTAAAGAAAGTTTGCGGTCTGGGCGAACTTCTGTTGGTACTTGAAAAGTAGCACCACCAACACGACGGCTACGTACTTCTACGCCTGGCATCACGTTGTTTAGTCCTTTTTTCCAGATTTCTAGTCCGTCTTCTTTAGTTTTTTCAGCTATCAAATCAATAGCATCATAGAAAATGTTGTATGAAATGCTTTTTTTGCCATCATACATCAAGTTATTCACAAATTTGGTAACAAGTGTATCTTTGAACTTTGGGTCAGGCAACAAATACCTTTTTTTTGGTTTTGACTTTCTCATTTTTTTGGTTGTTACTCAATCAAAATCAAGGAATTACTTAGCAAGGTAACTCACTTAATTTGACTGAAAGCTTCACAATAATTTTTAAACTAACAATTTAGTTAGTTTTTATTTTTTCTTTCCTCCACCTTTTGTTGGAGCGGCAACTACTGCACCTGGTTTAGGGCGTTTAGCACCATATTTAGAACGGCGTTGACGGCGTTTTGCCACACCCGCAGTATCCAATGCACCACGAATAATGTGGTAACGTACTCCTGGAAGATCTTTTACACGACCACCACGAATAAGAACAATAGAGTGTTCTTGCAAATTGTGTCCTTCGCCTGGAATGTAGGCATTTACTTCTTTTCCGTTGGTAAGTCTTACCCTAGCTACTTTGCGCATGGCAGAGTTAGGTTTTTTTGGTGTTGTGGTATATACACGAGTACATACACCACGACGTTGTGGGCAAGAATCCAACGCAGGCGACTTAGATTTTGTGTTCAAAACCTCTCTACCTTTTCTTACTAGTTGCTGTATAGTAGGCATTTACGTTAGAATTTTAATTCGTTTGATTTACTAAAAAAATTTGAACTGCAAAAGTACGCTTTTCTTTCTGAATAAAAAAATATTCTGTGTTATTTTTCTACAAAAATATTTCTTACTCACTTTTCTGTTATCTTTGCACCTCAAAATTATCAAATATTGTTTTAACTTACTTTTCATTTTTTATGAAGTATCCTACAACTTCTGTTTTATTATTACTATTATTTTTATTATTGTTTGTTCAAAATTCTTTTTCTCAAAATATTTTCTCTTCTGAAAGATTTTTTAATGAAAATACTAACCGCAAAGGAAGAATGTTTCTTAGTTGGGGCTACAACAGAGCAGAATTTACTAAAAGTAATATTCATTTTAAAGGCAATAATGCCAATGGAAGTTATGATTTCACTATCAATAATACAGTTGCACTAGACCGCCAGTCTGATTTTGCTTGGGATACCTATTTTAATCCTGCTTGGTTTACTGTACCTCAATATGATTTTACTTTGGGCTACTATCTCACCAATAAATTTGCGCTTACTATCAATATGGATCATATGAAATATGTAATGGTAGAAGACCAAATAGCCAATATTTCTGGTAATATCAACGAAGTAGGAAATCCTTATAATGGCATTTATAATAACACACCTACAAAACTTACAGAGGCTTTTCTGACGTTTGAACACACAGACGGACTAAATTATGCCAATATTGAAGGAAGTTTTACGCAAGATATTTATAGTTCAAAAAGTGGAAATTTTGCCTTAGAAACTATGATGGGCGTAGGAATAGGCGCATTAATACCAAAATCTAACATAAAACTTTTTAATTATTCTCGTAATGATGCGTGGCATCTTGCAGGTTATGGCGTTTCTAGCAGATTAGGCGTGAATTTTATTTTTTATAAGAAATTTTTTCTGCAAGTGAACCTCAAAGGTGGTTTTATCAATATGCCAAATATTGTAACGAGAGGCACAAGTGTTGCAGATAGAGCTAGCCAACATTTCTTTTTTCTGCAAGAAAATGTAATGCTAGGGTTTAGTTTCCCACTTATTAAGAATAAATAAACGAATGTTATGAAGTTTAATTTTTGAATAGTCCGTACCATAATGCAATGAAGGTTTGACTGTTCAAAAATTAAACTTGGGCTTTTTTATAAAATATTTTACTAATTTATCTTCACTCTTCCCAATATTCTTGGGCTATTAAAGTCTGCTTTTTTGATATAGAGAAGTTCAGAAAGCTCACCTAAACGCCATTTTTCTAGCATATCATCATAAAAATAACTTCCTGGATTCCCTGATTGTCCACCAGGATAAATACCAAAACCCTTAGGGTTGTCGCCCAACTGCACAACCATACGCCACGAAGGTCCATTTGTTTTTGTGGTTGCATTGACAATCCTGCCACCGCCTCCAGTTGGTATATTTTTCTTGCCAAAACCCGCAATACGTGCAATATGTCCAATATCTGTGCCTCTATGTTTCCCCCAACGCCAAGTGTCAGCAAGTTCTCCGTGTTCTTTTTGGAGTTCGTCAATGGTTTTTTTGAAAGATTTTGTCAAAATAATGCTCATATTTTCTTTTTCAGGTGTTTTCACGTCATCATACCAACGAGAATTAGTATCTTTTACAATTAGCAAAACCGTTTTATCTGTGGCAGGAAAGCGCAAATTTTTCATATCATCAGCCCAAAGTAAATCATTAAAATTAGTCCACCAAGTTTCAAAAATAGTAGCACCCACAGATTCTGGTGAGTTTTGCAAATTCCACTTTGTAAGCACTTCATAAGCCTTTTGATAGCTATTTTCTGTTGAATTTCCTGTATTGATACTAGTTTTAGCCAACATTTTTGGTAAAATATCTCTTGCTAAAATATTCAAATAATCATTTTGAAGTTTGCGCATGTCATCAGCATTCATTTTCCCGCTTGCCGTAAGTTGCTCTTTGATGCGTATAGCACGTTCTGGCGAGATATAATCCCAGTTGATATAATATGGATAACTTGTCGTGTCTGTAGAAAACTGATTAGCAGAACTTACAAAACCTTGCTCTGGGTTGAGTATATGCGGATAATGAGCTTGTTCTAGCATAGCTACCCAGTCGTGAGAGGCTTTTGAGCCATCTAAAATGTATTTTCCTTGTTCTTTCCATCTAAGTGGCATTGCGCCTGTCACATTCATAGCAATATTTTTATCTTTGTCCGCATACGCAAAATTGGACGCAGGGCATTTAAACGTAGATAATCCTTCTACAAATTCTTCATATTTGCTTGCTCTATTAACTTTGTATAGGGCTAAAAGTTCGTTTGAACTGTCGTAAGCAGTCCAGCGTACAGCATGTGCGACAGGCACATCTAAATTAAAATTTTGTCCTTCTTTCTCAAAAACAATAGGTCCGTGATGCGTATAATGCACTATTTGCGTAATTGGCTCACCGCCACGCACTTTGATAATTTCGTTTCTTGCTGTTGTTTTTTTCCATTCTCCCTCAAAAAAATACTCCTCAAACTTGTTTTCCTTAGTTTTTAGTTGATAAATATCTAATACGTCAGCGTAAGTATTCGTAATTCCCCAAGAAATATTTTGATTAAATCCAATAGTAACACAAGGCGTACCAGGCAAAGAAACGCCATAAACATTAGTAGTAGGGCTTACAAGCTGAATTTCGTACCAAATAGAGGGCAAACTAAGTTTAAGATGTGGGTCATTGGCGAGAATAGGAAATCCTGTGGCTGATTTTTTGGCAGAAACCGCCCAATTATTGCTTCCTTTTGAACCTTTTTCAACATTCTTTTCAATATTTTTACTAAGAACAATATTTTTAGCTATTTGTAAAAGCGTAGAATCTAGGTCCGCAGGCGTTTTAGGCACTTTTGCAGGCTTAAAATCTAGTTTTGTCCCACTAGGAATAACTGGCGTTGTACGGTCAAAATAAGAAGGAAAAAGCTCTGAAACGGTTGCTTTGTCGTAGCGTGCCAAAGCTTCTGTGAGTTGAAGGTCGTCAGAGCCATTTGCAGACAAGTCAAAAGCCATTATTTTGAGCATATAGGCTACTTTTATGTTTGTCCACGCTTCTGGTGCATAATCCAACAATTTGTATTCTATTGGATAATCTTGTGGTTTTAGGTTTTCAATATAAGCATTCACGCCTGCTGTGTAACTTTCTAAGGCTTTTTTTGAATTTTCATTAGCGAGCATACCTGCAAGGGCATTTTCTGCCGCAAAACCCATTCCTACTTTTCGTTGAAAAAGGTCGTAATCTAGGGCTTTTGCACCAACAATTTCAGAAAGTCTGCCTGCAGCTGCGTGTGTCTGAAATTCCATTTGCCAAAGGCGGTTTTGTGCCGTAATGTAGCCTTGCGCAAAATACAAATCTTCATCATTTTGTGCAAAAATATGCGGTACAAGCCTGTCATCAAACAAAACTTCTACCTTGTTTTTCAGTCCTTTGACGTTTAAATCTTGTTGTTTACTGATGTTTTTGGAGGTGGCATTTGTCCAAAAGCCTTTAAAAGGGTCAATAAATTTGCCCAAAGGTGGCGCACTTGCAAGGCTTTCAGGAATATGGTCTTTTAAAAATGGAATTTCTGAAAATTTATTATTCAAAGCATATACTACAAATGCCGTAAATAACGTAAAAAATAAAGCTCGTAATATTTTCATAATATTTTTAGTGTTTTTTATTTATCATTTAAAAACTCGCTTTTTGGGCGAGTTTTCAAGTTGTTTGTTGTCAATATTTTATGCACCATAAATTGTATTCATTCACAATTCACAATTAAAATTCACAATTATTAAAATTTCTTTAATTTGAGCAATTCAGTTTTATTTTGGATAACTCTTTTATGAACTGGGTCAATGTCTGCATAAGCAAGCCAATCAGAAATTTCTTTGAAAGAAAAATTAAAACTAAACTCAAATCTCATCACTTCGTCTAAATCTTTTTCTGTTTTTTCAGAGCTTTGGTTGAGTGCTTTTTGTACAATAAGTTTCAAATAGAGTTCTAATGCTTTGTATTGAGGCATTTTTTCTACTCTTGCAAGTTGTTCTAATGTTGTCAGGGCTTGGAAAAAATTATCTGTCAAAATATAAATTTCAATGGCGTTGTTGTAGGCGGCAATAAAATTAGTATCTAAACGAATAGCTTTTTGATAGTCTGCGGTGGCTTGGTCAAGTTTTTTGAGCAAATGATAGCAGTTTCCACGTTTTGTATAGGTGATTGCGTCAGGTGTTTGTGCCAAAGCAAGCCCATAAAAAGCTATTGCATTTTCAATATCACGTTCTTCGTAGGCTTTTTGTGCTTGTGCGAGATAGTCTTCTGTTGGTATTTCAGAAGGTTTTTCTGCTATATTTTCTGTTGTATTTGTTACATTTTCAATAATTATTTCTTCTGTTTTAATTTCTTCCACAGGTTTTTCAATAATTACTTCTGTTACTATTTCTTCTAATTTCTCTTCAATTTTTTCAGTTGAAATAATTTCATTTGGTTCTTCAATATTCTCTATAACAATTGGTTTTTCTATTATTTCTTCTATTTTCTCCTCATTTATTTCTTCAATTTTTATCTCATCAATTTTTGGTATGTTTTTTTCAGCTATTTCGTTTATGATAGGTTGAATTTCTGGTGTATTTTCTCTAGTATTTTCAATAACAGGGATTTCCACTACTTTTTCAGTGGTTTCCACCTTCAAAGGCTCTAAAACCATTATTGTTTCTGTTTCTTCTCTCCTTATTGGAGCATTTTCTTGATTATTTTTTGCTGGAATTGTAGTTATTATTTCTTCATTTTTGAGGACAATATTATGGTAAGGGTCAGTATCAAGCGTTTTTTCAAAAGCTTCATTTTTGATATTTTCCTCTTTATTTTGCTGATTTATTTTATTGAGAAGAGCTGTTGCTGCACTTAATTCCTTATTTATTTTTTCTATTTGATTTTTTTGTGCTATCAACAAATCACTTTCAGAAATACTTTCTTTAGTATTTTGTACATTATTATGCCTATTTATTTTCTCGTCTTGTAGCTTTTGGCTAAGGACTAGGATTTGATTTTGGGTGTTAGCAAGGTCGTCTTGGAGCTTTTTGTTTTCCAGCTCAATGTCTGTTACTGCTACTTTTTGGAGAACTTTTTGGCTATCATTTTTAATGTCAGCAATAGCTTTTTCAAGTTCTTTGTAGCTAAGTTCTTTGACCTCTGCGAGTAGTGCAGTTTTGAGTTCTTGCGTGTTTTTCCTACTGATTTCCTCAAAAAAACGCTCTTGTCTTCCACGCAAAACTGCGCCCAAGATGATAAAAAGTATGATATTTAGGGCAATTACGCCAATAGCTTCGTACATAAAAAGCAAATTTTGTTTGGTGATTTCGTTGTCAAATTTATCTTTCTGAACATTAAGAACTGCTTCTAGTTCTTGCTGGGTATCTATTTTCTGTGCTTTAACTTCTTTTAACTGTTTCTGATAATTTTCATCTATTTGTTTGATGCTAATTTGCACCATACGGGTCATATTTCCAAAATAAGTGGTATCTTTGGAGAGATAATTACTGTTTTGCTCACGGACATTCTCTAGTTGTAATTTTTGCAAATACTCCAATTGTTGCACTTTCTCCTCCAAAATCTTAATAGATAGATTACTACGTTCTAGTAATTTCTCATAATCATCTTTGTTTTTTTGTGCAAAAACAACATTATTAGCCAATAAACCAACAAAAAAACAACATAAAAATAAAATATTTCTCACAATAATACAAAGTATTGATTACTTTAAAAAACAAATATAGAAAACTTTTGTCTAATCTACTTTATTTTACGTTTTTTTTGGGAAAAAAGATACTGAAAAACCAAAAAAAACTTCCAAAAAATTAAAAGTTTGATAGTCAAACTAATACTTTTTTTTTATGGTTTTTTCCTGAAAAATGGAACAAAAAATTAGTAAATACGCTTATTATTGAGTAATTTTGCAATAAGTAAAAATTTGTAATTAACTGATTTTTAGTAGATTAGAGAGTTTTTGGATTTGTATTGTCCAAATGTAGAGATAAGGCATTGCCTTATCTAACGACAAACAAAAACGCCACATTTGCGACAGATAAAATACAAATTGAGTTCAGATAAGGCATTGCCTTATCTCTACAAATAACACGAATTTATATGAGAGAATTTCCAACAGTTTTTATTGATATTAGTACTCCATTCCCAGAACATTGGATTAAAACAAATTTTAGAGGAAAAGATGAAATAATAAGTGGCAACAACGAAGAATATATTTTTAATCAACAAATTATTAAGAATATTCTATCTTTTCGTCCTGACGCAAAAATAGTAATAGGAGATATATCTGAAATTCCTGAAGATGAGTATTTTTTATATATTCCTGTTAATGATATGCCAAATTGCAACCACGAAAAATTCCCATTGCTGATTGAACACATACGTTCTTTTAGTGATAAAAGAAAAGGTAAAGTATTTCTACTATATAGAGGCTTAACAGCAACAATACGCTTGATGCTAGCACTAAAGGAATATGTTATTTTTGGAAATGGTCAAAGCATAGGTTATATTAATAATTTTTCTCCTTGCTATTTAAACACAGCTTATTTGTCAAATCCTCCTATGGATAATGTACATTATGAAAAAGTCCGTATTGCTGACGAAAATGATAACATCAAAGAGATTGATTTAGATTATGTTAG
>JAYVHJ010000173.1:0-7469 GCA_043771315.1 Raineyaceae bacterium | reverse complement strand
TTTTAGATAAGATTTGTATAGGTTTTAGAGTTATTCGGTTATGCTGAATAACTCTTTTTTTGTGCCTAAATTGTGTATGAGTTTTTATTGTTATTTGTATTCTCAAAGAAATCAAAAAAATCATAGTTCAGACTGATTTACAATGTGTTTTATGCCCTGCATACTTGCGAGGGTTATCAAAAGTTTTAGCACAATTAGCACAAGTATAAAGTTTGTTTTGCTGACTAGCAACTGCTAGTACTTGCTCATTTGCTTGTTTTTGCTGACTTGTATTTAATCTTAAAATCTCTAAATCTTTTAATCCTAGTTTTAGTTTATTTTCTAGTTTTAGTCCTAGTTCCCAAATATCATATTTTAGATGCTGATTATTTGCTGATATTTTGCCATCAATTAGCTGATTGACTTGTTCAATAGTATTTAAATCTTTAACCTTCAGTTCTCTAATTTGTGCGTTTAATTGTATTTCATTTGCAAATATTAGCTCCTTTACTTTCTGTACTTCCAGACTATGCTCATTACGAATAGGACGAGTATAAACCTTAGTATAAACAATACCAAAAATACTATAAATAACGCTTAATTGCGTGTGTGTAGCAGTTCCAGAATTATTTTCTATTCTATCATACTTTACTGTTTTTAAGAACATTTTCATAAGTTTTTTTAGGTTGTAGTTGTAGTTCTTTTCTATATTCGCAGGAATTGACACAAACGCCCCTAAACACACATTGATATTCAAAACATTGCCTACTAGCAGTTGCTAGCCTACCATATACTACGCTCAATAATCTTCTTAGTAATCATTCTTATTGTTTAGCAAAATTTTTGTATTTAATCCTAAAATCTTGTAATCTTAAAAATCTTAGTTAAAAAGGGAGAGTTGAGGACTAGAATTATCTACACGTTCAGTATTATTAAAAACGTGGATAACTTCTTTTTTGTCATTCTCATAAAGAAAAATACAAAGCCCATCACTATAATAAAGAGTGTCGCCAGAAGTTTCGTACAAAGAAATAAGCGCATTAGCATCTTCTAATAATAGTTTACGTCTAAGAGATAGGGCTTTAGCATCATCAGCCAGCCTACGCAACAAAATATCAAAATCAGCTATATATTTGGTGATACTTTCGTGTTGTTTACCTAGTTCGTACATTTGTTTAGTTATTTGGTTGAAAATTGTTGTTTATTTAATCCTAGAAATCATAAAAAATCATAGTTCAGAATCCTAGTCTAGTTTTTGCCTTCTGATTTGTGCCAGTCCCAGTTCATATTCCATTTTTTTTTGTCTGATTGATAGCTTTTCCAGTTCAATTTTTATCTTTTCTCTCTCATTTGGATATTTCTCATACGCAGACATTAGCGTTTGCACTTCTGTTTTTAGCTTACTGATTTTGTTTTGCCAGTCTTTCACCTCAAAATCTAATTTCTGTATCAATTCCTTATTAGCATTAGAACCAGCCACAACCCCCATTTTATCATGTTTTTGCTCATTTTGCTGCTTTTTAAGTTGGTTTTGGTATTGGTGAGGGTCTTGTATGCGCCAAGAATTGACAGCCTTAGCCCAATTAACTTTATATTGAAGATTACCCCCATTTTCGGCATTACTCCATTTTATAGCTTGATTATACCAGTATGCCACCTCATCAAGACCCATAGAAGGAACTAATTTTTGTATAGGAAGTATAAAATCAGTAAGAGTAGGATAAGCCAAAGCCATAAGTACACCACGTTTAGGCATCTTTTTTAATTTCTCTTTTTTCTCTTTTACTAAAATTGTTGTAATTGGTTTTTCTGTTTTCTCACTAGCAGTTGCTAGTTTTGCATTACTCAATATATAGGCAGGATTTGACTGATGAAAGACTGTATCAAAATTTGATATAGTCTGATTAAGAATATTAGCACTATTTTTAGTGACTACATCAAAATTTGACGTAGTGGGTACATTGACTACATCAAAATTTGATGTAGTGGGAAGTATAGTAAAAATGCTAGATACTTTTTGATTTGTGCCAGCATCATAACCCACAAGCCCAGCCGACACCAATTTATCTCTATACTTTTTTATTGAGTTTATGGAGGTATAGAGATTTTTAGACAATTCGCCTAGTGATATGTCTAATACTTGTTTTGGTGCTGATTTGAGAACTAAATACACGTACAAATCCACGCAACCAGCACACAAAGCCCACCGCATAGAATAAATATGTTGAATGTAATTATTCATTTTCTAAAATAGTTGAAGTTTTAGCGTTTTCAGAAGAAGTTTTAACAAGTTTTTGAAGTTCCTTAAGAATCTCATCATTACGTTGTGAGCCACGTTTTACGGCATATATATCAGCCAATGGGTATTTACCATTATTTTGGTGAAAAATAATTGCAGCGTAATTGTGTGGTAATTTGCCTTGAATTTCATTTAATTGTGTTTCGTATTCAGTTTTGAGCTGATTTTTGAGTATTTGAAATTCTTTGATTGTGATAGTAGTAATATCTACATTTTTTACTAATTCTTTGGTAGTTTGCATTGTTTTATTGATTTTATTTAGTATATTTGCCTATCAAACTATATGCAATATTACAAAAGTATTAGTATAATACCAAACAAATAGTAAAAACAATCAAATAAGTAGTAAAATAATTTAAAAAACAGCCTATATGATACAAGAAACCATTAGTACAAGAATTAAACTACTAAGGAAGTTTTACGACCTTAATCAAACGGATTTCGCTCAAAAACTAGGACTACAACAAGGCGCAATAAGTGCCATAGAAAAAGGAGGAAACCCCAGCTATGAAGCCATCAAAAATATATTTGTAAACATTGACAAGTTAAATTTTGCTTGGTTATTTCGTGGAGAGGGTGAAATGTTTATAGTAGAGGACGGAAAAGGAGATATACAAGAATTGGAGGAGAGAATTAAAGAATTTGAGCAAGAAACAAGGGATATGAAAGAGGAGAGGCGCAGAATGCTAATCACTATTGAAAACTTGTCAAAGCGTTAGGTGACCGAGTAAAAGCGTAGTAGTTTAGTTATGAATTTATTTATAATTATATAGTATTTTGTTATATGATTATATTTTTTTTTATGTTATTAGGTTACTAATTCGGTTGCCCAGTTCTTGTATAAGCTCAAGAACACGCACTAAAACAATGTATAGCTAATTTTAAGGTTAAAGGTTTGGGTTCCGTCCATTCCGCAAAAGTCCCTTAACTAAACATTAAGGGACTTTTTTTGTCGTATCCGACAAGCAACCCATTCTGTAACAGAATGAGTCTTCATCTTTATAAAATATTTTTCTATTTACGTAAAATTTTCAGTCTTCTTGGCAAATCTAAGTACAATAAAAAGAAAAGAAACAAAGTCATTACCCAAATTATCCCCACATTAAAGTATAAAGTATCTATTTTAATACCAAAAATGGACTTATTTGGTGCAAAAAAGTGACTAAAAACTCCATCTCCGTCCCTATAAATAGGTTGTGTCTTTATGTCTAAATGATTATTGAACTCCACAACCTTTGGCGAGATGTCCGTATTGCGTACAAGGAAGCCAACAGCCTCATTATGCGTGCTTTTTTGTAGTAATTCTAGACTTTCTTTGCTCTTTTTATTCTTTATAAAGTCATAAATGTAATCATCTTTTGCTTTTTGGTTGCTGTTTTGTGTAAAAACTGCATCTTTTTTCAAAACTGACAAGATAAAAGGGGCATCTTTGATGCTTTTTACCTCAAATTTGGTGAAATTAGCTAAAGTTTCCTTAACAAAAGTTTCATTTGTTTTGTTAATAATATGATTTTCTATAATAGGAAATGAAAAAGATAAGTTAATTTGATTCTCAACTATCTTTTTATCATAATCATACAACATTTTATTATAAGAATTCTCTTTAAATTGCGTTACCATCAGGCTTTCAAATGCCCATCTTGACACCATAAGCTCACCAAAGAAAGGAATATGGGACTTGTCGCTGATTAACATCTGCGGATTTACCTTATTAAACTGAATAACTATGCCTCCAAGTACTAATTGCGGTACTAAAAGCAAAGGAATCAACACATAAGTTGTAACAGCGGAGCTAAAAGCAGAAGATATATTAAGTCCAAGAAGATTAGCAAAGCAAGAAGATGAAAACAGCACTAAAAAATACTTTCCAGATAGACTCCATTCTATACCAAGCATCAAATTACCTACAATCACTAAAAAAAAAGTTTGAATACTTGAGATAAAAAACAAAATCAGCACCTTAGAAAGTAAATAACTGCTCCAATTAAGGTTTAAAAACCGCTCCCTACGCAAAATTTTCCTATCTTTTAGTATCTCTTCCGCACTAATCACCAGCCCCATAAAGATAGCAACAATAATAGAGATGAAAATATATACAGGCAAGTTCTCATTATCCGCAAAAACGTAGCTTTTATCCTCTAATGGGTAGTATCTATTCACATAAGACAACAAAAAAGCTAGCAAAGGTGCTTGTCCAAAGCTAACCAGCAAGTACTGTTTATCATAAAACTTGCTAAGAAAGTCCCTTTTGAAGAAAATTTGTATTTGTTTTAGCCAATTAGGCAGAATAAGTGGCTTATTAACATAAACTTTTGGTTCTTTTACTTTAGGAATTTCTATATTTTGTTGAAAAAGGCTATGCCATTGGTAAGGTGTGGTTTTTCTTTTCTCAGTGAAGCGACCATATTCATTAACAACCTTAGTTTCTACTATATCAAAGATAAGTTCTGCATTAACATTCCCGCATTCGTGGCACTCCGCTATGTTACTATTGACTTGTTTGGATAGTTTTTTGAAATAAAGTAGTGATTCTGTAGGATTGCCGTAGTAAATAGGGTAACCACCAATGTCCAAAATGTAAAGTTTGTCTAACATTTTGAAAATATTGGAGGAAGGTTGATGAATAACCGTAAAAATAAGCTTACCTTTCAAGCTAAGTTCTTTTAATAAGTCCATAATATTCTCTGAATCTCTAGAAGAAAGTCCAGAAGTCGGCTCATCTACAAACAAAATGGAGGGAGAACGAAGAAGTTCCAGCCCTATATTGAGTCTTTTGCGTTGTCCACCACTAATGATGCGTTGTAAAAGTGTTCCTACTCGCATATTTTCTACTTCTATCAAGCCCAGATTAACAAGTGTCTGCCTAATAAGTGCATTTATCTCATTTTCTGTGAGGTTTCCTAAGCAAAGTTTAGCAGCATAGTATAGATTTTCTCTAACACTTAACTCTTCTATGAGCATATCCTCTTGTGGAACATATCCAATCAAGCCCTGAAATGTATGTTTTTCTATATTTACTCCATTGATAATAATTTCTCCTTGCTTCGTGGGAATAGTACCATTAAGTATCTCTAAAAGAGTAGATTTGCCCGAGCCGCTAGCTCCCATTATGCCAATAAGTTTCCCTCCATTCTCATTAATATTGATATTTCTTAAGCCCGCAGTGCTATTTTTGAAGCCAAAATACACATCTTTTGCAATAAAAGATATTTCTTCCTCAATATTATTCACTCGGAACTGGCTCACAACATCACTATAATAGATACTTTCTAGCCTATTTCCTCTAATAGCACTCCCAGTTGGAAAGAGATATGTTTGATTGTTATTAAGAAGTAAACCATTTAGGTAATAATCTTGAAAACCTAAATATTTAACGATATACATCTCAATAGTTGGTATTCGTAGAATACAAATAAGTCCACGCAAGCTACTAAAATACTTATTATTGGGAATAATAAAATCAAGATTGCTATAAATAACAACACTTTCTGGCACTTTTGGCGCAATAGTTTCACTAAATTCTGTAAATTCTACAAAACTTTGGAGATTTTTGAAATCTGAAGGGTGAAGATTAAAAACACTAGCAGCAGTATCTAGGTATTCTTGCTCTTGTTGCGTGATAATATCATTAACGGTGATAAGTTCTAGCATACGTAAGATAATAATAACCTTCTGTTGCTGTGTAAGTTCTTTATTTATCTGGTAACAATACTTAAGCATCAAAGAAGATACCTTCATTGGTGTAAGTTTTTCTCTCTCTTTTGGAGTAGTTACTGTATTTATCTTTTGATTAGACGCTTCTTCAAAGATAATAAGGTACTTTTGCACATCATCAGCATTGATTTGCTGACTAAGAAACTCTTTTACCACTAAAATAGACTTACTTGTTTGCCCATCAAGTATTGTTGTAATACCAAAAAGACGCATCAAGGCTTTTAAAAGTTCTTCACTCATATTATTTAGTGTTTATTTTGAGTTAATAACGTATAATTTGGACTTAATAAGTTAAATTTATTTATAAATATACAAAATATTTCAAATAATAAACTACATTTCTAACTAAAATACTGTTTCTTCTAATTCTTTTTGATAAGTTGGTAGTATTTCTAAGAACTTTTTGAGCGTTTTATCAAAAGAATCAAAGCTATGACCTCCAGCGGCGTTCTTATGACCTCCACCGTTGAAGTGATTTTTAGAAAAAAGGTTAGCTGGAAAGTCCCCAACTGACCTAAAAGACATCTTTACAGTGTCGCCTCTGTCAATAATAATAGCTGCAAACACAATTCCTTCAATAGAAAGTGCATAATTTACAATTCCTTCTGTGTCGCCTGTCTGTGAATGGAACTGTTTTAGCTCTGCATCAGAAACGGTGAAGTAAGCAGTACGAAATTCTGGCAAAACAACGAGTTTTTTTGACAACATATAGCCAAGAAAGCGCAATCTTTCCTCAGTACTGTCATCATAAACGAGATGATTTACTTTAGAAGTATTAACGCCCAAGTCAATAAGTTGTCCTGCGACTTCGTGAACGTATTTTGTGGTGCAAGGATGTTTAAAAGAGGCTGTATCCGTCATAATTCCCGCATAAATAGCTTCTCCAATGTCTTTAGTTATCTTATCTTTTCCATCAAGAAGGAGAATTAGCTTGAAAATAAGTTCAGCGGTGGCAGCGGCATGTACGTCCCAGAAGTCAAAAAGGGGCTTTATGGTGGGTTCTATGTGATGGTCTACCAAAAGAATAGGCTTATCCGCCTTAATAATGAGGTCAGCGAGGTTATTTATACGTCCCATTCCAGAAAAATCAAGACAACAGACAAGTTCAGCTTGATTGAGGAGATTTTCTATATGATTTTTTGTCTTATCAGAGAGAATAATGACGTTTTCATTACCGCTCATCCAGTTAAGAAAGCGAGGATAATCACTCGGAACTACCACACTAACGTGATGCCCACAAGCTTTTAGGTAACCTGCCCAACCCAGCGCAGAGCCAAGCGCATCAGCATCAGGTTTGAAGTGAGTTGTGATAAAAATATGTCGTGGCGTGCTTAAAAAAGCCTTAAATTCTGTAAGATTATGCATTTGGTTTGAGTTATTTTTAGTAATTTTTTAGTAAATTTCACTAAAAAATGTATTTTATATTGAAAATGTAGGGGCGACCCTTGTGGTCGCCCTTTTTGAATGGCTTAAAAAC
>JAYVHJ010000172.1:0-2359 GCA_043771315.1 Raineyaceae bacterium | reverse complement strand
GTAAGGCAGTTTGGTTTTGGCTTGCCTGTGCAGGTGCATACACGCACAAACAAGCTGAGTAGCCAACCAGCACAAGTGTATGTGAGCAGGTTACTTAGAATGCGCTCTTTTGAGCTAAAAGACCATTTGGGTAATATACGTGTGGTGGTGTCTGACCAGAAAAACGAAGACAAAACCGCCAAAATACAAAGCTACTCCAATTATTATGCCTTTGGTATGGAAATGCCAGGACTGCAATACGCTGAAGGTAAGGATTATAGATATGGCTACAACGGGCAAGAAAAAAGCCCAGAAATAGCAGACGGACACACTACGGCACTTTATTGGGAATATGATAGTAGGATTGGAAGAAGATGGAATTTAGATCCAAAACCACAGATTTTCATATCTGATTATGCTTGCTTTGCTGATAATCCTATAGCTATGAAGGATATATTAGGTGACGAAGCAAATTCCCCTATTTTTGGTACTGATGGTAAATTGCTTGGTACTGATGATAAAGGCTTACAAGGAGATGCTATTATAATGGATAAATCAAACTTTACACAGGATATGAAGCACGAAGACGCACTGAAAAAAAACAAAGGCTATAGAGGACTAAAAAATGAAACTGCTCAAAAAGAGTTTAATAAAACATATAGTGGTTTAAGTACAAGACCTGATTATGATGGATATCTCAACAAGGAACAGGCTGATGCCTGGTATCAAAAAGGAACTGGTGAAACGTTGTTTATTGATGCATCCAAAATAGAATTAAAAAATGTAACGGTTAAGAGTTTTGATAAAGGTGTAGGCAGTTCAATTACGCGAAATTTTGTTTGGTATCTTACAGATACAGGGAAGACATATGGCAAATTAGATATAAGATTAATTTCTGCTGATGGTGTTGTGAAAATTGGGTATCAACACACAGCAAATACGGCAAAACTTGGATTTTATTTTGATTATTATGACTTTGATTATCAGCCTGGTATGGAGAATTTGGGTAGAAATATTGCAGCAGAAGTGGGGGAACCGTTTGGAGATAATAGTAAAAGTAAAAGTTTTATAATTCATAGTTATGGAACAGCTAAAGTACCCATGAAATAATTGCTTGACAAATGATACAGGTTATCAAATAATAATGATGAGGAAATTATATTTATTTAAGATTAGTGTCTATTTTTGCTTTCTATGTGAATTACTAGAAGTGATAGCATTTTCTGTTTGGTGGATAGGTAAAACATGTTTTGCATACACAATAAATTCATTAGGGATATTCAGATCACCTTTTGTACTTCTCTATATTCCAATTGCTATGTTGGCAATTGGAACGCTTTCTATTTTTTTTTATTATAATTTTAGACAATATAAAAAATACGTTATATTTGGTTTTTTAATTATATTTGTTAATTTCCCTATTTTATTCATTTTACGCTGTTTGCAGCGGGAAATTGATCCACGTGCTTATATTAAAATTTATAATTATAGTAAATTTGATATATCTGAATTAGCAATAAAAGAGCCTGATAACCAGAAATATATAGGAAATTTAAAAAAGAATCAATCTATAATTACATTTTATAACCCTGATTACAAAGAACTTAATTCAGTTTCAGGTCTTAGTGGAATTTATGATAATTTTTTGATAGTAAAATATGAAAATAATAAAATTGCAGTAAGAATTCCAATTATACATCCAGGAAGTACGCATAAATTAAAAATTACCGAGAATTTTACATTAACAGAAATTTTGCCTTAGTTTTCTGTGGTGTCAGATTTTCCCGCCATTTCCCGCTGTTGTTGTGTGTTCTAGCGTTAGCAACACCAACAACGCACTAGCATTATGTAGAGCAATGTATTCAGGCACTTCTATAAGCACAAAACCACCATATTTGGGCTACCATTAGGACACAGAATTTAGATATTTTGTTCTCGTATGTTTATTTTCATATATTTGTAAAAAATATAAGTTTTAAAAATATGTTTGTTAAAAGAATTAATAGTCGTTTTAATAACCCTCTAGTCGTAGTGTTTTAGCCCCAAAAACCTAGTAGTAGTGTCTCACTACTACTAGGTTTTTGTTTGGTGAAACTGTTTACCGTTACATTATTACTTGTGGCACTCGTAGCATTGTTTCAATGCCTGTTACAGTGATTATGAATGCACCAAGTAATTGTAATATTTGCTTATGTCCAACGCCAAAAGCACCATAATACATCAATAAAGCTTTAATCACCTGTTGCATAAACATGTGATATCTTATTTAATATTTTATTTGTTAAGACTATGTTTTTATTTTCCTTTCGCAGTTATTTTGTTGTTTTCTTTTTGTTGTTTTTGAGTTTGCAGGGTTATGGTCAGACAACTTATACTGTTA
>JAYVHJ010000171.1:0-16971 GCA_043771315.1 Raineyaceae bacterium | reverse complement strand
AACCACCCCCAGCCCCTCCTTAGGAAGTAGGGGAGTAATGTCCCCCACCTTGCAAGGAGGGGTTAGGGGTGGTTTAGGTGGTAGTTTTCGTGTGATGATGTTGTGTATTTTTTGGGTGGTGATGATTGTTTTTTCCATTGCACAAACAAAAATAGTGCATTATTCGTCAATGGCATACTTTCCTTTGTCGTTTTTGTGTGCCTATGCATTATATCATTTGTTAGAAGAAAACGTGTTTGTAAGTCGTTGGAGTGTGTTTTTTGTGGCTTTTTTGGGTAGCATCTTTGGGCTTGCGCTAACTATTTTGCCTATTGCTTTTCAGTATAAAGAGAAGTTTTTTTATTTAATTGAGGATAATTTTGCAGTGGCGTGTTTGTCGCAAGATGTTTTTTGGAGTGGTTGGGAATTTTTGATAGGAGCTTTTTATTTGTTTTGTGTATGGTTGGGTGTGTATTATTTTTCAAAAAAAATGCTTCAAAAAGCTATTTTAACGCTTTTTTTGAGTACGGCAATTTTCCTTTCTGCGCTGACTGTGATTATTTCACCAAAAATTGAGGCCTATTTTCAAAAGCCAATGATAGAATTTTATGAAAATCTTGCACAAAAAGATGTTTATGCTATTCCTTTTCAATTTAAGAGCTATGCCCAATATTTTTATAAAAAAGTGCCAAAATACACACACGCAAAAGCTTATAATTATAAAGAAAAATTTATGGTTGAACAGTGGCTTTTGCGTGGTGATGACGTAGATAAACCTGCTTATTTCGTTATCAAAGTCAATGATACATTAGAAATGAGAATGCACGAGCCATTAGGCGTAAAAAAAATGCATCAAAAAGGCGGTTTTGTGTTTTATGAAAGGCAATTACAGAAAAAATAAAAAATTATCTCTTTTTGACAGGAAAACAATACCAAACATAATAACTAATGCTCACATTGGCATTTTTGCTAGGTTTGCCGAAAGCAGGTACATCATAAAGCAAAAATTCTTTGTTTCCTGATGTCCAAAGAGCGGTTTTATAGCGCAAAGTATAACCTACATACAAGTTTTTCCAAATATTAACTTTCATTCCAAAAGTGCCTTCCAACCAGTTGGCACTTACTTTATTAGTCAAATCTTGCTTTGCAATACTGAAAAGTGTATCAGATTTTTCTTGCTGAATATTTTCCGTAAAATTTGCGTGAGCATACCTAAAACCAAAGAAAAGCAAATGTTTTTTTACGTTTTTCTTTATCACATTATAATCTCCACCAACCTTAAAAAAGAACGCTTGATTATTGTAATTAGTGGATAATTGTGTGTTAGAAGTAGTTTCTTGATAAGTTTGTTTTTTTGTAGAAGTCCCAATATCAATATTAGCTAACCATTTTCCTAGTTCTGCTTCTGCATTTATTTCCAATAAAAGTGGTTGTTTGGGCGCAAAAGCCAAACCAAGTCCTAGCAAATTCACGCCTAAACGTACATTTTCTAGTCTTCCAAACGGACTTTTAAAGCCTTTTTTTGTTTTTTTAGGACTTATTTTAACTGATGGAATAGTATCATTTTTCTTTAAATTATCTTTGGGTGTATTTTTTAAATCTTTTTTCAAAGTATCTTTCTGATTATCTTTCAAAATAACAGCTTTTTCTTCTTCTTTTTTAGGGACATTTTGGGCGTTAGCATTTTGACACAAAAACATTATCAAAACACTCAAAAAAGCAATTTTATGGGAAATATTATTTAAAAAAGTAGGTTTCAATTTCAAAATTATCATTGGTAAGTTGTTTAAAACTGGTAGAATCAAAAGGTTCAATATTTTTAGTTATTGTGCGTACTGGCGTTAAAAAACGGGTTTTTGTGCCACATTCAGGCGAGATAAAACGCACCTCACGAGTGTAATCCAGCCTGAAAACAGTTGGTCTTTCGTTCAGAAGACAACTATAAACCGTAAAATCTGCGCCCGCATTCATTGTGAGCTGTTTTGTGTTTTTGATAGTATCTTTTATGTGAAAAGGTTTGGTTGTACCATCTATCTTAAGATTTTTCACTATCAAAAGAGTATCTTTAAACACAATAGAATCTACAAAAGTAAGGCGTTTTTTTAGTGTTATTTTTCTTTTAAAGCGTATAAGCGTAGTTTGTTCTATGGCACTACTACACAGATTACCATCATTGATGCACGCAGACAATGCAAAACACATCAAAATAGATAAAAAAAGCGGTTTTAAGGAGAATTTTTTAGGCACAATAGTTATTTTATGTTTTATGAGATTTTTTTGTAAGCATTTTAGAACATACTGCTATACATTGCTTGTCCGTTTCCCCACGTTCCACGTGGGGTTATGATAGTTCAACCACGTTGTGGTTGTTTCTATACAAAAAAGTGTGTTAAAACAACCCTGAAAGGGTTTAACAATCATAACCCCACGTGGAACGTGGGGAACGACAAACAAAAATAATGTATAGTAGTATAATTTTACGCATCAAATTTTGTGCAAAAATACGTTATTTCCCTATATTTTCTTACATTTTTGCTAAAAAATACAAATAAACTAAATATTATCTCAAAACCTTAAAATTAACATTGTTATTCCTAAGAAATATTGTATTTTTGCGCAAATATTGTAAAAAAATTCATTCAGAAATCAACCCAAAAATCAACAATGTCAAAAATAAAAGTTGCTATTAATGGTTTTGGACGTATTGGAAGGCTTTCTTTCAAAGCGTTGCTACAAAAATCAAACGTAGAAGTCGTGGCTATCAACGACCTCACAGATACGGCTACACTTGCGCATTTGCTCAAATATGACTCTGTTCACGGCAAATTTGCAGGTACAGTTACTCACGAGGCTGATGGTATTGTCGTTAATGGAAATAAAATCAAAATTTATGCTGAAAAAGACCCTAAAAACTTACCTTGGGGCACTTTGGGCATTGATGTTGTGTTAGAATCTACTGGGCGTTTTGTTGATGAAGCAGGTGCAGGTGGGCATATTGTGGCTGGTGCAAGAAAAGTTATTATCTCTGCGCCTGCCAAAGGAAATATTCCTACGGTGGTTTTGGGCGTAAATGACAGCATTCTTACAGGAAATGAAACAATTATTTCTAATGCGTCTTGTACTACTAATTGCCTTGCGCCAATGGCTAAGGTTTTAGATGATATGTTTGGTATTGAAAGTGGTTATATCACGACTATACACGCTTATACAGCTGACCAAAACCTGCAAGATGCACCTCATAGCGACTTGCGTAGGGCTAGAGCTGCCGCTTATTCTATTGTGCCAACTTCTACTGGAGCAGCTAAAGCAGTTGGTTTGGTACTTCCACACTTGAAAGGCAAACTTGATGGCGTGGCTATGCGTGTGCCCGTGCCTGATGGTTCTTTGACTGATTTGACTGTTGTTTTGAAAAAAGCAGCAACTGTTGAAGAAATCAATACTGCTATGAAAACTGCGTCAGAAGGTGCTATGAAAGGTATTTTGGAATACGTAACAGACCCAATTGTGTCTATTGATATTATTGGAAACCCTCATTCTTGTATTTTTGATTCAGAACTAACAGCTGTAAATGGTACACTTGTAAAGGTAATTGGTTGGTATGATAATGAGGCAGGTTATTCTGCTCGTATTGCTGATTTGATTGCAAAAGTAGGGGCATAAGCAAGAGGTGGGCTGTTCAGAAGACTATAATAGACTTCTCCCAGTTTTTGGATAATATAAAAGTCAATAATCAAGCACTTAAATATCTTTGCACCGTCAGCTAAAGCAGACGGCAAAGAAACAAAAGTGAACAGAAACGCCTTTTTGTCCTGTTTTTTATTATATTTTGCCGTCTGCTTTAGCTGACGGAACACGGATTTTTGAGTGCCTAAACGTTCTACAATTTGTATCAAAAGCGGGGGAACTTGCCCCAACCTTCTGAACAGCCTAAGTAAGAGGTATGAAGTTGGAAGTACGAGGTACGAAATAAATAATGCTATAAAAAAGCCTTTCCAAACTTTGGAAAGGCTTTTTTATATGAAGTAAAATTGTTGATATTTAGAAAAATCACCATAAAAACTAAAAAATCTTTCGTATATGAAAATTTTAACTACCATTTATTTTTCTTTTAACTTTTAATTTCTTACATTTGCAAGAAAATTAATAGTACCCGTTTTTTAATCAATGTTTAACCACTAAACCATTATCTAATGACAAACAAATTTCTCTTAGCTTTGGGCATTTGCTTAATGCTATATCTGCCCACACAGGCGCAGACAGACACCACTGCACCAAAACGCTACAAATGGGAAGTAGCGACAGACCTGCTCTGGCTCATAAACAAAAACAATATACCTGCAAGCTCTATCTTTGTGCGTAGGCATTTTGTAACCAAAAAAGGCAAAAATGTTGCCCTAAGAATGAGACTGGGCTGGGATTTTGATTACGACAAGAAAACCTCCTATGATTTTGATAGACAGGTTTCCTCCCAAACATTAACAAATATTATTGATGAAACTAAGAAATATGCAATTTCTCCATTTCTGGTCTTAGGTTATCAAAAAAGTATAGTGTACGCAAAATATGAAATATTTTATGGTGTAGATGTGATGCTTAAATATTGGGCTGGCGAGGAAAAAACTATAAGTGTACTTTCTCCTACTCTTAATCCAATTGGTAGTCAGATGTTTTTAAGCACAATCATAAATAAAGGTGCATCTGTTGGATTTCAACCTATAATTGGGCTTAAATACTATTTGAGCGAGCGTTTTTCTTTGTCAAGTGAAGCAACTTTAGGTATTAATTTTTCTAAAAACAACTATCTTCTTATCACTGGAGTAGAATATCCTATAGATTTACCCACAACGAGAGCATCTGGTGATATTGAGAAGTATAACTTTAAGTTTAATATTTCACCATTTTATCTACTCAATTTATCTTATAACTTCTAAATCTTCATTAAAATGAAAAAACATGTATTTGCATTGAAACGAGGTTTGTATCTCCTGCTTATTATTCACCATGATAAAATAGAGGAAAAAAAGAATTTTATTAGAGTAAATCTAACCAAAGAAGTATAAAAAGCTTTTCCAAAATTTGGAAAGGCTTTTTTATTTAATTTTTACAAATTTTATTACCATAAGAATAAATCCTAAAAAACTGGGTTACCTTTTTCATATTTTGGTATAAAGTGCATATTTTGCAAAATAAAATTCCGTAAACTTTGTTTCTACCTTTATAAAATTTTTCAAAACTCGCTTTTGAAAGAATAAAATACTGTTGCCTAAAAATGATTTTCTTAAAAAATAATTTCACCAACATTTTAATTCATAAAACAATGAAATCCTTTCAAAAATATTCGTTTGTCGCTATTTTAGTGGCTATTTTCTTTACTCAAATGTCTTGTCATAATGCTAGGAAAGCAGAGAAAAATGCAATAAGAGACGAAGTTGCAACAACTGACATACCAGTAACAACAGACGTAGCCAAAGAATCTGAATCAGATGCAAAAGTAACTAAGCAAAAAGCAGACAGCATCAAAGTAAGTGATTACAAGGAAATTATTGAAAATCCCTTTCTAAATGCCTCCCAAGCACCACTTTCTACTTTTTCTATTGATGTTGATAACGCTTCCTACTCGCAGGTACGTACCTACCTCAATAGTGGGCAAATGCCACCTGCTAATGCAGTACGCATAGAAGAGCTTATCAATTATTTTGATTATGATTATCCACAACCAAAGTCAGAACACCCTTTTTCTATTATAGGTGAGGTTGGCGCAAGTCCTTGGAACAAAGAAAACAAAATTGTTCATATTGGACTTCAAGGTAAAAGCGTGAATTACAATGAATTAAAACCTTCTAATTTGGTTTTTTTGATAGATGCGTCTGGCTCAATGTCTGATGAAAATAAATTACCTTTGGTGAAAAAAAGCCTTAAATTGCTTTTAAATGAGCTTTCAGATAATGATAAAATCTCTATTGTTGCCTACGCAGGTGGCGCAGGACTGATACTTTCTCCTACAAAAGCAACTGAAAAAGACAAAATTCTTGATGCGCTTAATTCTCTTACGTCTGGCGGTGGAACTGCTGGTGAGCAAGGTATCAAATTAGCGTATGAAATTGCTGAAAAAAATCTTATCAAAAATGGCAATAACCGTGTTATTTTGGTTACTGATGGTGATTTTAATGTTGGCGTAAGTTCTGATGCAGAGCTTGTAAAACTGATGACTGGTTACCGCCAAAAAGATATTTATTTGACTATTTGTGGTTTTGGAATGGGCAATTATCAAGATGGGAAAATGGAAGAAATTTCTAAGGCTGGAAGTGGCAATTATTTTTATATTGATGGTTTTGAGGAAGCTAAGAAGGTTTTTGTGAAAGAAATGCGTGCAAATATGTTCACTATTGCCAAAGATGTTAAAATTCAGGTAGAATTTAATCCTAAAAAAGTGAAAGCCTACCGCCTAATTGGCTACGAAAACCGTGTGATGCCTAATGAAGATTTTAATAATGACCTCAAAGATGCAGGAGAATTAGGCGCAGGACATAGCGTAACGGCACTTTATGAGATTATTCCTGTGGGGAGTTCTCAAAATGTAGCCAGCATTGACCCACTCAAATACCAAACAACCAAGCTTTCTGATGAGGCACTAGGAGATGAAATAGTAAGCGTAAAATTCCGCTACAAACCACTCAAAAGCGACAAAAGTGTACTTATTACAACGCCAATCAAAGATCAAAATCAGCAAATAGAAAATACAAGTGAAAATTTCCAGTTTTCTGCTGCTGTGGCGGGTTTTGGGCTGATTTTGCGTAATTCTGCACACAAAGGCACAGCTAATTACAAGGAAATCTTAGCACTTGCCAAAAAATCAAAAGGAAATGATGCCAACGGCTACCGTAGCGAGTTTATCAAACTTATTGAAACAGCAGAACTTCTGAAAAAATAAACATTTTAAATATCTTACAATCAATAAATCCACTCAAATTTGAGTGGATTTATTGATTGTGTTTAACTTTTTGGCAATTATTCTTTTACTATGTCAAAATCATTACTTATTTTGGTCAAATACCACCACGTTTTCAAATGTACCTTCTGTAACCCTAATAGTATCTGGCATTACTCTATTACAATTATCACTCGTTTTTACGAAGGTAAAGCCAAACTTACCACTTATTTCTTTGGTATCTGGGTTATATTTAGTAATTTCTGTATAGTTATTCTTAATATCAGATACAACCAAACTATAACGCTCACAAGGATAATCTGGGTAGGAGGGTTCTTGTTGTGAGTATTCTGTATTTTTAGGTACTCTATACACCCCAACTGCAGACATAATTTCTGGAGTTGGGGAATATATACTTGTTAAATAATCTACAAAAACTGCAAACTCGCTTTTATTATTTCCCATACGAATCAATATATCTACTTCTACATTCTTTTGTATTCCATTTACAAAACATTTGCCGTTAATGAGCATAGGTTTTGTAGTTTCTTTCTTTTTACAACTGTTTATCATGATAAACAGGAGTATTATCAATAATATATTTTTCATAGCAATAACTATTTATTGATAAGGATAGAATGAATTTCAGTTTTACCACTTTGGGTAGTACATCTTAGTTGGTACAAGCCGTTTGGGAGGTTTGGAAAGATTTGATGTTTGTACTCTCCTCTTATTTCTTTTGAGGCAAGAATTTCATGTCTTTTACCTAAAATATCCATAAGTTCTATACTAATAACTTCTTTTTCTAGTGTATTTACAACAATATTTATACCATCTTTACTAGGATTAGGATAAATGTTAGTTATTAGTGTTAGTTTTTCAGAAATAATTGATGCATTCTTTTTAGCTCCATTGTTTATTTTATTCAATGGTAAATCAGAGATTGGGATAGCTACTTCTGTTGTTCTCACAAAACCAGCAGCATCACTCACTTTTAACTGCACAAATATCTGCATTGGAAATCCAGTTGAAGGAAAACAAGGTGGAAGCAAATTATAGTTAGAAGATGTGCCTAGTACAGAACCAAATATAATACCATTTAGACTTGTCCTCCATTCATAAGTAAAAGGGGCAACACCACAAGTTAATTTTGCCTGTAGTTGCGAAGTATAGAGATTGCATAGATATACTTCTTGTGGTGCAATGATTTCCACCACAAGAGGTGCTGAAAGCCCTGCTAAACTGTACCTGAAATTCCCAACTGCGTAAGAGGTACTAAATATCTTTTGCACATTATTTCTGTATGCAATAGTGCCTGTTGACACATTTTTATAACTTACGTATGGGTTTGAGAAATGTTGTATTGTGCTTGTTTGATTTGCTGACCCTGCCATAATGGTGTAATTTTGTTTGAGGCTAAGAAAACCAGTTTCAAATATCATACCGTGTTCAATAGTTCCTTTAGAATCATCATGGTGTCTTGCCCCAAACAAATGCCCTATTTCGTGGGCAAAAGTATGACCAGCACTCAATACATAATCAACATCAACAATGGCGTAAGCCAAATTATTGATAGGTCCTATGTCAGGAACAATACCAGCAATATTTCCATAATCTACACCAGTAAATACTACTACCAAATCTGCTTTATAGGTATTCCTTAGATTTTGAGCAGTAATATCATTTGTTATTTGCTTTACATCTAGTTCAGCACGTTGAAGCCCAGTACCTCCGCTAATTCTTTCATTAAAAGCAAATGGCATTACCAATATCAAATTTAGCCTTGTATAAAAGGAGCTTAAGCTACTATTAAGGAAAGCTTGGTTGGCTACTTGTATAGCTAGGCTAGCTTTATTGTACATATTAGGTTCTTTTGCTGCTGCATTTGGTGTATAAAGCACCAAAACATCTATCTGTCCTGGAGTGTCGTAAGTAGCAGTACCAGGGCAACCTATTGGCGCAGGTGGGTATGGTGGTGGTGTCCAAGGTTGGTCAGGCGTTTCTGGTATTGGTTTATTGCCACACCCAGCAGTAAAAAACTCTTTATTATGCTTGATAAGCACTTGTTTTCCACCTGTAATGTCTTTGTACTCATAGTAACCGTCATCAAGTTTGATGGTACCAAACTTTTCACCATTGCGTGCCATAAGTGTAAGGGTACCAGTTTCACAAGGTAAATTGTCATTACTTTCTATAACGCCATACCAATAGTAGTGGTTTTCAGAAGTGTATTCTACTGTTTTGGGTTTAAAAATAAGGTTTTCACAATTTACGTTAGGTAAGGTAATTTTAACATTACCTAATACTTGTGACTCTACAAGATTTTGTACTTGTATCATTTGCGGACTTAGGGCATAAGGTGCATTGATGATTTTGTTGTACCTCATTTGTTGTGTTTCATTCAATTTTCCTACGGAAGTGGATTTGAATAGGTTCTCTTGTGCAAACAGGCTACTACTTTCTAGCATTAGGCAAAACAGCAATAATATTACCTGCGTTGTGCGTTGTGCGTTGTGCGTTGTTATGCAGCTATGCTGCATAAGATTAGATTTTGTCATTGAGTTTTGGTTTTAGGGTTAATTTTAGGATAATGATGCAAAGATAATCAACAAAATAGAATAAAAAAATATTATTGTATTAAGTTTGTTAAGTCTTTTGATTACGAGGTTATCCAAATTTTTCATCAGATGAATTGTTAGCTTTTTTCTCCACAAAACCACTGGAAGGCTTGGAAATGGTAACGCCTATAATTACCTCGCCTATGCTTGCCAATGATACAATTTCAAATAACGAAATAGCTATTTACAAAGTTGAAAGTATACAATCTAAGGCAAAAGTTGTTTGTTTATCTTCTTCTGACACATATAGTTATCCAGAAACTTGGCTAGGAACAGTTAAAAAAAATAAAATAGGAATAATCATTGGTGAAGCAACAGCAGGCACAAACGGAGACATAGTGAGGGTGAAAAATACTAAAATATTTGGTTTATGGTTTACTGGGCTTATTGTAAAAATGAACGGACAAAGAACACACGGAATAGGTATTTTGCCTGATATTGCGCTTTCTCCAACTATTGAGGGCATACGTCAAGGGAAAGATGAGATTTTAGAAAGAGCCATAGAATATTTGAAGAATAATGAATAGTAAGAAAGCCACTCAAATTTGAGTGGCTTTTTTGTGTTTTTAGCTTTTTGAAGATATTTTGCTATATTTACGGAAAATCTAACAGAAAAAACCACTTAATTTTATGAAAAAACTACATTTTTTAGCTTTATTTTTGGCATTATTTCTAAGTGCTTGTTACTCACCGCAAAACCCAAAAGATGCAACCCTTATGATTTCAGATATTCATTCATTCTCAAAGCCACAAGAAGTCCAAACTACGCATATCAGCCTAGATTTAAGCGTTGATTTTGACAAAAAAATTATTGCTGGAACAGCAAAACTTTCTATCAATAACAAAAAAAATGCTACCAAACTTTTTTTAGATGTTAAAAACCTTGTTATCAAAGAAATAACGCTTGATAATGGCAAAAAAGCTACTTTTAATCTACAAAAAGAAGTAGAATTTTTGGGGCAAGCCTTAGAAATTGATATTTTAAATGATACAAAATTTGTAACCATCAATTACGAAACAAAACCTGATGCAGCCGCTTTGCAGTGGCTTTTACCAGAGCAAACAGCAGGAAAAAAGAAGCCGTTTTTGTTTAGTCAGTCGCAATGTATTTTGGCTCGTACTTGGTTGCCTTGTCAGGATAGCCCAAGCGTGCGTGTTACGTATGATGCACGTATAAGCGTTCCAAAAGACCTTATGGCACTTATGAGCGCAGAAAATCCTACCAAAAAGTCAGAAGATGGCGTTTATAATTTTGTTATGAAACAAGCAATTCCTTCGTATTTGATTGCGTTGGCGGTTGGTGATGTAGAATTTAAGGCAATAGATGCACGTACAGGCGTTTATGCAGAAAGTGTAACATTAGAAAAATCTTTGAAAGAGTTTGAAGATTTGGGCAAAATGGTTGATGTGGCTGAAAAAATTTATGGAAAATATGAGTGGGAACGCTATGATTTGCTGGTTTTGCCACCTAGTTTTCCTTTTGGTGGAATGGAAAATCCTCGTTTGACGTTTGCTACACCTACTATTATTGCAGGCGACAAATCTCTCACGAGCCTAATTGCACACGAGTTGGCACATTCTTGGTCTGGAAACCTCGTTACGAATGAAACTTGGAATGATTTTTGGCTAAATGAAGGCTTTACAGTCTATTTTGAGCGCAGAATTATTGAAGAATTATATGGAAAAGATTATTCTGATATGCTGGCACTTCTTGGGTATCAAGATTTGCAGAAAGATATTGAAGAAATAGGCGCAAACAACAAAGACACCAAACTTTTGCTAGATTTGCGCCAACGTGACCCAGATGATGGACTTACGGAAATTGCCTACGAAAAAGGTTTTTTCTTCCTACGCACCATTGAGGAAGCTATTGGACGTGAAAAATTTGATATTTTTGTCAAAGAATATTTCAAAACTTTTGCTTTCCAATCTATGAATACACAAAAATTCATTCAATATTTAGAGGAAAAAGTCATTAAAGGAGATAAAAATATTGCTGAAAAAATCAAGTTTCAAGACTGGATTTTGGGTGTGGGTTTGCCCTCAAATTGTCCTAAAACCACTTCCAAAAACTTTGAAAATGTTGATTTGGCTTTGAAAAGTTGGGAGAAAGGAGAGAAAAAAGATAGTTTGGTGAGCAAATTTAACCTAGAAAAATGGAGTAGTCACGAATGGTTACATTTTATCAGACATCTTCCTAAAACGCTTACTATCAAGCAAATGGAAAGTTTAGATAAAGATTTTGGTTTTACTAAATCTGGTAATTCTGAATTGCAAGCGGCTTGGTACGTTTTGGCGGTGCGCTTTGGTTATGAAGTGGCTTACAAGCCAATGGAAGCATTTTTGTTAGATGTTGGACGTAGAAAATTCTTAACGCCACTTTATACTGAAATGGTCAAAACGCCCAAAGGCAAAGAAATGGGCAAAAAAATCTATGAAAAATCTCGCAAAAACTACCATTCTGTTGCCACAGGTACAATAGATGCACTTTTTAAATAATTCATTCCATTACGAATTAAAAATTACGAATTACGTTTTTTAAAGAAATGTAGGAATTTGGCAAATCAAATTCCTACACAAACAAATAATTAAATGAAAAAAATATCATTATTTTGGGCTTTTAAAAATGGTAAAATAGTTCATGTATCAGAAGTTCAAAATGGTTTAAAATGTGAATGTAATTGTCCTGTTTGTAATGGAAAATTAGAAGCGCATAAGGGAGAAGTGAAAACGCACCATTTTAAACATCATAAAATTACGGACTGTAAAGGATCACTTGAAACATCTACTCACTTGGCAGCTAAAAGGCTATTTTTATCTAAAAAAGAAGTTCTTTTACCAGATTTATTTGCAGATGTTCCTGAATTTGGTGAGCTAAAAGTACAGAGCCGAAAATTATATAAATCAAAAACAGTTATTGAGGAATGTAAGATTGATGATTTTCAACCTGACATATTTATGGAGATGGAAATCAAAAGGAAAAGAGTCATTGATACAGTCGTTCACACAGTCCCTTACACAGTCCCATTAATTATTGAAATTGCAGTAACACATTTTGTTGATGCTGAGAAGTTGGAGAAAATAAAGAAAAAAGGTTTTTCAGCCATTGAAATTAACCTTAATAAAATTGATAAAATTACAAATGATGAAGAACTGTGGAAGGAATTGACCAATAACGACAATATTAAATGGTTGTTTCACTCAAAATTACCTAAATTAATTGAAAATAAAAGAATAGTTAAAGTTGAAGAAAGAAGAGTTAAAGTTGAATACGAAAAAAATTGTGAAAGAAGAAGAATAGAACAGGAAAAGGAGAGAGAAGAGGAAAGAGAAAATGAAACAAAGGAACTCCAAAAGCAAAACTTTTTACTTAAGATTTATGGTTTTGACATAGTTTATTGCCCAAAAGATAAAGTAAACAATCAAAATAAAAAGATAACACTTGATGAATGTGAAAATTGTAACTATCATTTAAAAACTCATTATAAAACAATCCATTATGATTCAGATAGTTGTGTTGTTTGTGGTTTCAAATCCAAAACTTTGAGAGATGAAATTTGACATCTTTTTTACAAATCCTTTTTTGTTCTATCTTGCACTAAATCAATACAAAAATTTTTATGAATCTTACAGAAAAAGATAAAAAATACGTTTGGCATCCATTTACTTCTTTTGGCACAACAATGCCTAATTTGCCTATACATAGTGCAAAGGGTGTTTATTTGTATTCTGATGACAATAGAGCCATTTTAGATGCTATTTCCTCGTGGTGGGTCAATATTCACGGACACTCACACCCATATCTCGCTGATGCCATCACAAAGCAGGCAAACACGTTAGAACACGTTATTTTTGCGGGTTTTACACATACGCCAGCCGTTACGCTTGCGGAAAGATTACTTAAAATCTTGCCTAATAACCAATCCAAAGTGTTTTTTTCTGATAATGGTAGCACTGCTTGTGAGGTAGCTATTAAAATGGCTTTACAATATTTCCATAACTTAGGCACACCAAAGCGCAAAATAATTGCCTTAGATGGTGCATATCACGGAGATACGTTTGGCGCAATGTCTGTGGGTGCAAGAAATGCGTTTAGTGCGCCTTTTAACCCATTTTTGTTTGATGTTGAGGTGACTGATTTGCCCCAATGTGAGTTTACAAATTGTTGTTTAGGCACTTGCGCAGGCATACGTGAAAATGCGCCTAATTGCCAAAATATCAAGCAAATAATCAATAAATTTTCTGAAATAATTGCTACGGGCGAGGTAGCCGCTTTTATGTATGAGCCTATTGTGCAGGGCGCAGCAGGAATACGTATGTATAGCCCAGAAATTTTGGATAAATTATTGGAAATTGCGCAAAAAAATGACGTTATTTGTATTGCTGATGAGGTAATGACAGGTTTTGGACGTACAGGCAAACTTTTTGCCTCTGAATACCTCACCCACAAACCTGATATTATGTGTTTGTCAAAAGGGCTTACTGGTGGTGTTATGCCACTTGGCGTAACTACTTGTACAGAGAAAATAGTGGCTGCTTATTATTCTAGTGATGTTTTTAAGACTTTTTTTCACGGACATTCTTTTACAGCAAATCCGTTGGCGTGTAGCGTGGCAAACGCTAGTTTAGACCTGCTTTTGAAGCCTGAATGTATGGAAAATATCAACAGAATAGCACAAAAACACATTGATTTTGAACAAAAAATCATTAAAAATATTCAAAATAATAAAAACGAAAATAAAAATAATAACATCAAAAATGTGCGTACATTGGGTACAATCCTTGCTTTTGAGGTAACTAATGACCAAAAAGATAGTTATTTTAATACTATTGCTACAGATATTTATGGATTTTTCTTAGCAAAAAATATTCTTTTGCGTCCACTTGGCAACACTATCTATATAATGCCGCCCTACGTGATTACAAATGAAGAATTAGATAGAATTTATGATGCTATTGAAGAACTTCTTTCAATTAAGTAGCTCTTAAATCACCAAAGCAGACTTTTAAAACACATAAAATTTTAAATATCACATAATCATAACAATGACAAAAATAATTATTCATGGTGGGTTTTTTAGTGAAGCATCACAAGATAATAGCACCAAAATAGCTAAACAAAAATCTCTACAAAATATTGTAAAACTGGCTCACGAGTATTTACAAACACATACGGCACTAGAAACCGTTGTTTTTGCAGTTGCTTTATTAGAAGATGACGAACTTTTTAATGCAGGAATTGGGTCTCAAATTCAGAAAGATGGCAAAATACGTATGAGCGCAAGCATAATGGATAGCATTACACAAAAATTTTCTGGTGTAATTAATATTCAAGATGTAAAAAACCCAATTTTAGTGGCACAAAAACTAATGAATTATGAGGACAGAGTACTGGGAGGTATAGAAGCTACAGATTTCGCACATAATAACGGTTTTGCATATTTCAATACTGAAACGCCACAAAGACGTTTAGATTTTGAAAATAAATTAGCTGAATTAACAAAGGAGTTGGCAAAAGAAACAAGCAAACCAACAAGTACAGTGGGGTGTGTGGCGTTGGATAAGCAGGGAAATATTGCCGCAGCAACGTCCACAGGTGGAAAAGGTTTTGAAATTCCTGGTCGTATTTCTGATTCTGCCACAACAGCAGGTAATTTTGCAAGCAAATACGCAGGTGTATCTTGTACAGGCGTGGGTGAGGATATTGTGAGTGTGGCAGTTGCCACAAAAATAGTAACAAGGATTTCTGATGGAAAAACTATTTCTGATGCCTTTAAACACACTTTTGAAGAGTTAAAAGAAATAGATGGTTTTGCGGGTGCTATTGGGATAGATAAAAATGGCAATATTTTTCATCAAGATTCACACCCAAAAATGGTTTTTGCATATTTGGAAAATGATAAAATAACAGTTTTTGAGTAATTGTAAGTTGTGAATGAATGCAAAATTTTGATAATCAAATAATTATGAAAAAGTTATTTTTATATTTAATGGTATTACTTTTGTTGAGTGGTGGAATTTACCATTTTGTAAGTCCTGCTACTTATGTAAATATGATGCCTTCTTGGTTTCCCGCAAAAGAAATATTAAACTGGATTTCTGGCGGTGCAGAGATAGTTTTAGCTTTGCTTCTTATTCCTGAAAAAACTCGTACTTTTGCATCAAATATGATTGTTTTGATGTTTATTTCATTCTTTTTGGTACATATTGGTCATTTGTTTGAGCCTCCTGTTATTATCAGTAATGGAAAAACATTGGTGGATTTTCGTGGAGATATGTATTATGGGTTATATGTGCGTGTTTTGGCGCAATTTGTACTGATTTATTGGGCGTACAAAATCCGTTAAGTTAGATAAAGGCATTGATAATTTGTTTTTTAATACATTATTACCACGTTCCGTAAGTACGACTTACGGCTATGAATGTTAAATCCTTTCAGGATTTTAACACAAATGATGTATAAAAATTTAACCCTACAATAAATAGCTATTTATTGTAGGGTTTTTATAATAGGTTAATAATCAAAGTTTTAAATTCGTATTTCGTACTTCAAAAATTAAGCAACAGCCAATTGTGGTTTTTCTCCAAGTTTGCGCATTGTGCGTATATGCGACATAACTGCTTCTCCAAACGTAGGATATTCATTATATGGCAAATTATATTTCTCACAATTAGCTTTCACAATCTCACTAATAGCAGGATAATGTACGTGGCTCATACGTGGGAAAAGATGATGTTCTACTTGATAATTAAGTCCACCAACGCACCAAGAAACAAGTTTACTACCACGAGCAAAGTTAGCAGTTGTCCTCACTTGATGTGCTGCCCACTCACTTTCTATTGTTGTATCTGTAAGTGCAAGCTCAAATTCTGTGTTTTCTACTACGTGTGCCAACTGGAAAACTATTGCCAAAGAAAGCCCCATAAACAAGTGCATTACAGTAAAGCCTATGCCCCAAGCTCCCCAACCTACAAAATAAACAGGAATAGCTACATAGAAAACACCATATAAAACCTTGCTCAACCAAAAAATCATATGTTCTTGTAGTGGCATATTTTGGATAGGTGTTGTAAATACCTTTTGTTTAAGATATTTATTAAAATCCATAATTACTGCCCACGCAATAGAACTAATACCATACACCAAAAACATATAAATATGCTGAATACGGTGAGCAGGTACCCATTTTTGCGTTTCACACTGACGAATAAGCGGACTTTTTGCAATATCATCATCAACACCATCAACATTTGTATAAGTGTGATGAATGACATTGTGTTTAAATCTCCATATAAAAGCGTTTCCACCAAGCGCATTCAAAGTAAGCCCAAGCAAATCATTGACCCATTTTTTGCTAGAATACGAACCGTGACAAGCATCGTGCATCACGTTAAAGCCTATAAACGAGAGTGTTAGCCCAAGTGTTGCGCAAAGTGTGAGTGCGA
>JAYVHJ010000170.1:0-1974 GCA_043771315.1 Raineyaceae bacterium | reverse complement strand
CTCGTTATTACCTAATATTTGAGAAGTAGAAGCTGTTGGCATTGGTGCTAATAAAAGTGAGTTTCTAACACCATTCTCCAATATTTGCGCTTTCAAACCTTCCCAATCCCAACGGTTTGACTCTGGCTTAACACCCCACATATCAAACTGAAAAATCCCTTGAGAAATAGGAGAACCTTTATAACTTTCATACGTGCCATCACGCTTTGCAAGCTCCATAGATGCCGTAAGCGCACCAAAATAGATAGTTTCAAAAATATCTTTGTTAAGTCCTTTTGCTTCATCAGATTCAAAAGGCATTCTAAGCATCAAAAATGCATCTGCAAGCCCCTGCACACCAATTCCTATTGGGCGGTGGCGCATATTAGAGTTTTTTGCCTCAATAACAGGATAATAATTGATGTCAATTATTTTGTTAAGATTTTTAGTAATTGTTTTTGTTACCTCAAACAATTTCTGATAATCAAAAACACCATTATTGATAAATCTAGGCAAAGAAATTGATGCCAAATTACACACCGCCACCTCATCTTTTGAGGTATATTCCATTATTTCGGTGCAAAGATTAGAGCTTTTTATTGTACCTAAATTCTTCTGATTAGATTTTTTATTAGCGGCATCTTTGTACAACATATAAGGATTGCCTGTTTCTGTTTGAGATTCTAAGATTTCAAACCATAAATCTTGTGCTTTTACTACTTTTCTTGCACGACCTTCTGCTTCATATTTATGATACAAAGCCTCAAACTCATCTCCATAAACTTCGTGCAAATTAGGTGCTTCATTTGGGCAAAAAAGTGACCATTCTCCATTTTCTTCTACTCTTTTCATAAATAAATCAGGAATCCAAAGCGCATAAAACAAATCTCTTGCACGTAATTCTTCCTTTCCGTTATTCTTTTTCAGTTCCAAAAACTCAAAAATATCAGCGTGCCAAGGCTCAATATAAACCGCAAAAGCACCTTTTCTTTTTCCGCCGCCTTGGTCAATGTAGCGTGCTGTATCATTAAAGACACGTAACATTGGGATAATTCCGTTAGAATTTCCGTTTGTGCCTTTGATGTATGAGCCTGTTGCACGTATGTTATGTATGCTAAGTCCTACACCACCAGCAGATTGCGAGATTTTGGCACATTGTTTTAGTGTGTCATAAATGCCATCAATGCTGTCGCCTTGCATAGAAAGCAAGAAACAAGAAGAAAGTTGTGGTTTTGGCGTTCCTGCGTTGAAAAGCGTAGGGGTAGCGTGTGTAAACCACTTTTCAGAAAGCAAATTGTAGGTTTCAATAGCACTTTCAATGTCTTCTTTGTGGATACCAACCGCCACACGCATCAGCATTTGTTGTGGACGTTCCGCAATTTTTCCATCAATTTTGAGCAAATAAGAGCGTTCTAATGTCTTAAAGCCAAAATAATCATAATGAAAGTCTCTGTCATAAAGTATGGCAGAATCAAGATGAGCAGCATTTTTACGGATAATGTCGTACACATCTTTGGCAATAAGTGCCGCATTTTCACCTGTTTTTGGGTCTATGTACTCGTAAAGCCTTTTTATTGTGCTAGAAAATGACTTTCCAGTAGTTTTATGCAGGTTTGAGATAGAAATACGAGCCGCAAGGCTGGCATAATCAGGGTGAACAGTTGTCAGAGAGGCGGCAGTTCCTGCTGCAAGCTCATCTAATTCTGTGGTAGTGATTTTGTCATAAATGCCCGCAATGACCTTTCTAGCAATCTCAATAGGCTCAATAAAGTTCATATTCAGTCCGTAGCAAAGTTTTTCAATACGAGCTGTGATTTTGTCAAATTTTACGGTTTCTAAACGACCGTCTCTTTTTTGTACTAGCACTTTTTTAAGTGTTTATAGGTGAAATTTTGTGTTAAATTGTTAGTTCTTTCTGTGGAAACAGAAAACGTAATGTTTTATTTTCCTATGAAGTCAGGTGGAAACACATGACTTCATAGGAAAGCTCTCTCT
>JAYVHJ010000169.1:0-9402 GCA_043771315.1 Raineyaceae bacterium | reverse complement strand
GTGATAATCAGCCAGTATTGGTTATTAATGATGTTGAGCAAATACCTGATATCTCACATAATATCACTAATTTTGCTTCTTTGGATGCTTATACAATGGCGCAACTACAGTCTGTGTATATTTGGAACAGAGTAGGTGATGATATTCAGGACTTGTATGGCGGTCGCAAGGGTGTAAGAGGTATTATCTTTGTCTATACAACTGACTTTGTATTTTCAGACCCTGCAAACCCTACCACACCACGCAAATTAGGAGCTGATTATAATAGAGCAACAAGGATAGTGGTACTAGAAAATCCTATACCAAATACCATACCTACACCAAATAATGGTGGGAATAAAGGTAAAAAAGGAAAATAGTATTTTCTGATCTTACAAACTGCCCAAATAGGTTTATTTGGGCAGTTTGTGTTGCTTTACATTAGATAATATAACTATGAAACAGATTTTTTTTTAATTTTTGTTTTGCTAAGTGTAGCAGACAAAAAATAGTATTTTCTTTTGCGTTTTCAGTAAATAATTGTACCTTTGCACCAAATTTTAGTAGCTTCATTTTTATGGTTTAATTATTTACTTGTAACTTACAACTTACCTTTTACATGGAAAATCTAGTTAAAGAAAAAACACGTTATTCTGACGAAGAATTGAAAGAGTTTCAAGAGCTTCTGAACACGAGAGTAGAGCAGGCACGCCAAGAACTCAAAGATTTGAAAGGTAGTCTTAGTAAAAAAAATGACTCTGGTACAGACAATACCTCCAACCATTCAAAAGTTTTGGAAGATGGCTCTGATACACTTGAACGTGAAAATATCAACCAACTTGCTGCACGCCAACAAAAATATATCCAACAGCTAGAAAATGCGCTTATTCGTATCAAAAATGGTACTTATGGTATTTGTGTGGATACTATGAAACTTATCCCAAAAGAGCGTTTGCGTGTTGTGCCTCATACGCAACATTCTATTGAAGCAAAAAATAACAAAAAATAACTTTTTAAATTGTGAATTATAAGTTATGAATTATGAGTTAAAAATACAAAGTACAGCGTATTTCAACTCATAACTCACAACTCATAACTCACAAATCATAATTCTTTTAGTGGATTTTCTACAAAATCATATTGAAGCATTAGTTTTTTGTGCGCCTGAACCTATTTCACTCGCAGAGGTGAGGGCGTGCCTAATGGAAATGTTTGAGGCAGAAATCCCAGAAGAAAATATTAGTGAGGCTATACAAAAACTCATCAAAAAATACAATGAAGATATTTATGCCTTCCAGATTTATCAGATTGGGGGAGGTTTTCAGTTTCTTACAAAACCTGCTTATCAGGTAAGTATTAGTATTTTACTCAAACAACAATCCAAAAAACGCCTTTCCAACGCTGCGTTAGAAACCCTTGCTATTATTGCCTACAAACAACCCATTACCAAAAGTGAAATAGAGCAAATCAGAGGAGTAAACTGTGATTATGCTGTGCAAAAACTACTAGAAAAAGAACTTGTTTTTATCAAAGGGAAATCAGAAGCTGTTGGAAGACCACTTTTATATGGTACAAGCGACAAATTCATGAATTATTTTGGCATCAATAGCCTGAAGGATTTGCCACTTCCCAAAGATGTTGCCCCAGATGAAGGACTAAATAATACTATTGGAGAAGCAAAAGAATAAATAGGCAAAATAGGAGAGAGGGTAAGAAGTATTATTTATTTTTTACTACAAGTTTATAATACAGCTTTTTCTTATAAATAATATTTTCTATTTTCCCAAATACTTGGTCTGTCTTTTATTATTATTTTGAATTTTACTTTTGCGAATAGCATCTTTTATTTGCTTTTTGATAGTTTTATCTTCTAGCCAATTATTGATAAATATCATTTCATCTCCGTCATACCCAGATAATTCAAAATATTGTTTTGCGAGGTTAAAATTTTCTAAGCCCATTAATACATTATCCATATTCTGGTTTATTCCAATAGCAAAATGAATATTCCCTTTAGTTTTATTACTAAGAAATTCCTGTGGAATAGACTCTAAAATTGAAACATATAAATCTATTCTCTCAAATATTCCAAATAGATTTTGTGATTGTGCAAAAACTATTATATTCTCTATATCTACGTTAAGGAATTCAAGTAATTTGCTTTTGATGCTTATGTCATTTTCTTTTAATTCTAGTGCTAGCCCTAAAATTAAATGTAGAGTATCAGCATTGGTTTTGAAATATTCTAAGCTTTTATTGATATATGTTTGTGTTAATTCAAACTCTTCAAATTCAATACAAACAGATGCTTGCAGGAATGATAACCTACTTTTAACTACAGTATCTATTGTTTGTTTTATTTCATCTTCAATTTTCTTAAGAGGACGTTGTGGACTTTGTTGCACATTCATAGGCATCAACCTCTCTAGTATAAATATCAATTTCTCAAGGTTTCTTTTTTGAAAATATTTATTTCCTAATAAGTAAGAAATGACATAAAAATTGTCAAACTCTACAATACCAATAAATTCAAAAAAGTTTGAATTTTTGTAATCAAATTTATTTTCGTATATTGTAATGTTCTTATTGTGTGTAGTTAAATCCCTAAGATTTAGCTTGTCCCTTGATATAAAGAATTTATTTTCTGCTGATTTTGCATCTATTGATTCAAAGTATTTTTCAATAGTGAAAGGATATGTTTTTTTAGACATAATATCAATAGCAAAATACTCTTTTTTCTCTATACTTTCTTCAAAAGTTAATCCTTTAGGATAAGCAAAAGATAAAAAATCCATTGTACCAACTCGTGCTGAATCAAAAATCCACGCAAAGGGGGGAATTAACATCGCACCATACTTTGCTTTATGTATTACAGCCATAAATCCGTGATATTTACTAGCATCATTACTTCTTAAGATATCAAGTTCAAAATTTCCGTGATCATTATGCGCTCTATTGATAGCACTCTTAGAAAAGCCAATAGATGTTACAATAATTCCCTTATCAACCCCAATATCACTTACCATAGCTATAAATGCCTCCACATGTTTAACATCTATTTTTTTATTATAGTTTTTAGCATCAATAACTACTTTTTGGATTTTACCCTCATATAAGCCTTCTATATAAACGTCTATTTGTCTAGAACGTTTTGACAGAATACCCATTATTTTGTGATTATGTATTACAGTTACATTTTCTAGAACTGTGTTATAGTACTGAAAACTTTTTGCTCTAAATCTTGCCAAGTCATAATTCGTATAAGTTCTTTAGTTAATTTTATACTTTCTACTCATTTTTAATCCCCAGTTTCTCTGCAATTTTGAGCATAAAATTAAAAGACTCTTCATATTCATTTCTTATTTTACCTTCCAAAATTGCTTCTCTAAGTTCAGTTTTGATAATGCCTACTTCTTTGCAAGGTTTAAGATTAAGCGTTTCCATAATCACCTCACCTGTAATCACAGGTTGGAAATTACGTAATTTATCTCTTTCTTCTAATTCAATTAGTTTTTTTTCTACCTTATCAAAATTTTGTAGATAACGCTGTACTTTGCTACCATCTTTTGAAGTAATATCAGCTCTGCAAAGTGCCATAAGTGCTTCTAAGTCGTCACCAGTTTCAAAAAGCAATCTTCTAAGCGCAGCATCAGTAATCACATCTTTGATAAGCGCAATAGGGCGGAGGTGAAGTTTAACCAGTTTTTGCACAAAACGCATATTTTCACCCATTGGCAGTTTCATACGTTTGAAGATAGGGGCAGTCATTCTTGCACCTTTGTCTTCGTGTCCGTGAAAAGTCCAACCAACTTTTTCATCAAAACGCTTAGTTGCAGGTTTTGCAATGTCGTGTAAAATAGCACTCCAACGGTGCCACAAATCATCAGATTTTTCACTCAAATTATCCAACACCTGCAAAGTGTGGTAAAAATTATCCTTATGTTTTTTATCTCCAACTGCTTCAACGCCTTGCAGTTCTGCCATTTCAGGAAAAATAATATGCAAAAGTTTGGAATGAAACAGCAACTTAAAACCATAAGAAGGCGGATTTGCCAAAATGATTTTATTCAGTTCGTCTGTAATGCGTTCTTGTGACACAATTTTAATGCGTTCTCTGTTTTCTGCAATAGCCTGAAAAGTTGCGCCCTCAATATCAAAACCAAAACGAGTAGCAAACCTAATGGCACGCATCATACGCAAAGGGTCGTCAGAAAACGTAATATCAGGTGCTAGGGGAGTGCGTATAATTTTCCTTTTGAGGTCTTTCACGCCATCAAAAGGGTCTAATAATTCTCCATAACTATCAGCATTAAGCGAAATAGCAAGCGCATTGATAGTGAAATCACGTCTTTTTTGGTCGTCTTCTAGCGTTCCATCTTCTACAATTGGTTTACGAGAATTACGTTCATAAGATTCTTTTCTTGCACCCACAAACTCCAATTCAAAACCGCCCGCTTTGAGCATTGCTGTTCCAAAATTCTTAAAAAACATCACTTCTCCCTTTGGGAAAAACATTTCAGCCAATTTCTGCGCCAAATCAATGCCACTTCCCACACAAACAAAGTCAATATCTTTAGATGGACGTTTCATTATCAAATCTCGTACAAACCCACCCACCACATACACAGGCACGCCTATTGCTTGTGCGGCTTGCGCTACCTTACCAAATATATCATTGCTATCAAGCGTATCTCTAAAATTCATTGCTACTATTATCTATATTTTCCAAATTCTTTTATATTCTCTTATTATTGCTTAAATTTACAACAAAAAAGCGTTTTTATAACAAAAAAGCGTTAAAACTTTCATAATTTTTTTATAAAATTTCATACAGAATGAACATATATTTTGAAGTAGAAGACATAGATTTTAAACCTTATGCCGTTATTCTTACCAGAAAATGGATTAAAGAAACTGTCAAAAATGAAAATCCTAAATTGAAAGTAGGGGAGCTTACTTTCATATTTTGCAATGATGCTTATTTGCACAAAATAAATGTAGAATATCTCAATCACGACACGCTTACAGATATTATTACGTTTGATAATTCTGATGAAGAAAATAAAATTGAAGGAGATATTTTTATCAGCGTGGAACGTGTACGAGAAAATGCAGACACACTCAAAACTATTTTTGGACAAGAATTGCGTAGGGTAATCATTCACGGAGTTTTGCATCTTTGCGGATATAAGGATAAAACCAAAAAAGATGCTCAAATAATGCGTAAAAAAGAGGATTTTTATATAGCCAAATGGCTGGAACTGGCATAAATAACATAAAATGTTCCACGTGGAACATTTTATGTTTTGATATTTTCATAATGGTTATAGAGATAAGGCACAGACTTGTCTAAGAACAAATAATTTACTTCTATACACCTATTTTCTTTATAATGTTCCACGTGGAACATTATAAAGAAAATAGGCTTTGATTAACTTGATTACCAGTTTTTTGAGAGATTTCCTGACTAAAATTTAGTGTAAAATCTCTCAAAATTGTGTATATTTGCACCGTTAAAACAAATACTTATTAAAAGAAGTTTAATTAGAAGGAAATACATAAAATTTTATATACAATGCTCGTAGCTGAAAACAATATAAGTAATAATACATTCTCTATCAAAGTGCGTGCTTATGCACAACTTTTGAAATTTAGGTTGTCGGCATTAGTAGCTTTTTCTGCTGCTTTTGGTTATGTTTTAGGGATAAAACAAGGCTTTCAATGGGCGCAATTTTTAGGTTTAAGCCTTGGCGGCTTTCTAATTTCTGCTGCTTCTGTAATTATCAATCAGATTATTGAGAAAGATTTAGACAAACTAATGACTCGTACACGAGATAGACCGCTACCAACTGGACGAGTCAGCGTGCAAGAAACCATTATTTATACTATTATTTTGACTGCTTTAGGGCTTGGTTTACTTACTTTTTATACCAATCCGCTTACCGTTATTTTGTCTGTTGTGTCAATGATTTTGTATAGTTTTGTCTATACGCCACTCAAAAGGGTAGGACCAATAGCAGTTTTTGTGGGTGCAATTCCTGGTGCATTGCCTCCGCTTTTGGGTTGGACTGCCGCCACAGGTGAAATAACTTATCAAGCAATGCTAATTTTTGGCATACAGTTTATTTGGCAATTCCCACATTTTTGGGCTATTGCATGGGTTTTGGACGAAGACTATCAGAAAGCAGGTTTTAAGTTATTGCCTTCCGCCTCTGGAAGAAGTGCAAATTCTGCTTTACAAATTATGATTTATACACTTTTTCTAATTCCCTTGGGGCTTTTGCCTAGTCTTTTTGGACTTACTGGCGTTATATCTTCTGCGGTTGTAACAATATGTGGTTGTTTGTTTTTGGCACAAAGTTTTTATCTGATGAAAGATGGTTCTAAAGAATCTGCGAAAAGAATAATGTTTGGCTCTTTCTTATATCTTCCTATTGTACAAATTGCTTTTCTTTTGGATAAAATTTAAAGAATATCCAATAACAAGTTCAAAACAAGTTTATCTTAGCAACTAAATAGCTGCTGTTTTTCTAATTAAAACAAAGAAAACAACAAAGTAGTTAGAATCAGGATTTGCAAGATTTTTAAGATAAATATAGTGTTTGAAGCAGGATTTACAAGAATTTTAAGATAAATACAAAGATAATACAGAATACAAATACAGATTTTCTTAAAAATGTTCCACGTGGAACATTTTTAAGAAAATATCACTCCATCAGAAGTTATAAAACAAAAAAGATAAAAGAAAAGTAGAAACTACAATGGAACTAGAACTAAATGACCTAACCTACAAGATAAATGGTTGTGCTATGAAAGTGCATAATTATCTCGGAAATGGATTTCAAGAAGTTATTTATCAAAGGTGTCTAGCAATAGAATTTAAAAATGCTGGTTTGCAATTTGGGAGAGAAATTGAACAAATACTTTATTATCACGGAGAAAATGTAGGTACTAGACGTGTAGACTTTATAGTAGAAAATTGCGTTATGGTAGAAATTAAAGCAGTAATTAATTTAGAAGATGTGCATTTGGCACAAGCAAAAAATTATGTTAATGTTTATGATTTACCTATTGGATTACTTATCAACTTTGGAGCAAATAGCTTGCAGTTCAAGAAAATATTTAACAAAAAATATAATGAAGTTATTTGAGAGCAGTTATCTGAAACAAGATAATACAGTGTCTGAATCAAGATTTAAAGGAGTTTAGGATAAATACAGTGTCTGAAACAGGATTTACAAGAGTTTAGGATAAATACAAGGATAATATAAAAAGGATACATTTTTTATATTATCCTTTTTGTATTATCCTAAAAATCTTATAATTCCTGTAAATCCTGATTAAAAGCACAATATCTGAATCAGGATTTAAAGGAGTTTAGGATAAATACAAAGATAATACAAATACGCAAAAAGGATAATACATTTTTTGTATTATCCTTTTTTGTATTATCCTAAAAATCTTATAATTCCTGTAAATCCTGATTAAACACTTCATTACTTTCTTACTTTTCCCACATTCTTGTAAGTAAAAACTTCTCTATTTTTATTATCTCCAATAGACAAAATCAAAGTTTTTGGGGTAAGTTTTTCTACTTTGAAAGTTTGATTTACACGTTTGTTTTTTTCGTCAAGCGTAATAATGACAATACTTTTGCCTTCCTCTTCCCAACGCCATTTATTTTTTTTGATTGGAGCTTCTTGTATAGAAGGAATAACAGTGCAAGCTCCTTCTTCTTGAAATTCCATATTCATATTATTTTTTTTCTGACGAAGTTCTGCCGTTTCTATTGTGCGTGCGCCCATTGTCAAGCTCGTAAGCTCCCAACGGTAGCAAATAGCCTTTGTCGCATCTTGTGCATAAGATTTTGAAGTCAAAAACAACAAAATAGCCACAAAAAAAATGTTTGGTGTAATTTTCATATAATTAGTGTAAAATATTTTTACAAAGATATAGCAAAATTCGTACAAAATAACAAATATTTTGTATTTTTAGGAAACAAAATTTAATTTATTTTTGTATTTCAGAAAATACTCCTTACATTGTTGTATATTTGGATTGTCTATTTGGACTATCTTGAAAATTATCTCTAAACTAAAACTATTTTAAAATTATGCTTACTGAATTTCAAAAGAAAAAAATCACCCAGTTATTTCATTTCTTTGATGCTGACGGAAACAGTACCGTAGAAGCAGAAGATATGGATATCATTGTGGAGAATTTTGCGAAGATTTTTAATTGGGAAATGGGGGACGAAAATTCTAAGAATTTTGGTAGTGCATTTAAAAAATATTGGCGCAAACTAATGATGGTTTCTGATACAGACAAGGACGACAAAATCAGTTTAGCAGAGTTTTTGCAAGCATACGAGCGCACACTTGTAAATGATGGTACGTATGAGCAATTTGTCAAACCATTTTTAGATAATATTTTCCCACTGATTGATATTAATAAAGATGACAAACTTCAACTCAATGAGTTTACAAAACTTTATCAAGGTTTTAGAAATCCTGTGGAAAATGCACAAATGATTTTTAATTTGCTTGATGGGAATGGTGATGGCGTGCTTTCAAAAGAAGAAGTGTATCAGCATTTTTATGATTTTCATTTTAGCCAAGATGTCGTAAAACCTGCCAACGCTTTTTTTGGTGAAATAAAATAAAGAAAAATTAAATATCAGCAGAGATTTCCCAAAATTTTTAAAGATTTGGGAAATTTCTTAATTTAGTAAAGTTATGATAGAAGAAGAAAAACTACAAACTACCTTAGATAAATTTACGGCTGCCTCAGATGAATTGCTTTTTCCAAGTGAATCTGACGAGCCTTTTGAAGCATTTTCATGGAATTTACCTACAAAAGAAGCCTTGAACAATGCACAAATTTTGGAATATTTGCAAATTCCAGCAGACACGCAAATTACTCAAAAAACACTAGATAATTTTTTTAGAGTAGTTACTACTCCGCAAGAATGGCACTCTGATGAAGATTTGAATATTGTGGAGAAATTCCAAGAACTTGCCTTTACAATGCGCAAGAACCTTAATAAAATTCAGGTTTTTTTGGTGGGAAACATAGAAATTGATGCTTATATTGTTGGTATTACTATTGATAAACTCCATTGGGCAGGGCTGAAAACAAAAGTAATAGAAACGTAGAAAATCCAATAATTTCATACCTTTCTTCACAACTTTAGATGTAAATACGAAATAAATTATTTTCTATTTGGATAATGAAAATACTTTCATTATGTTTGTAATGGAAGTACGCAGTTGCATATACACACGTTAGCGGTCATTATAAAAACGGCATCATACAGATAATCTGTTCTACAAAATGATAATAACTGCATCAGCAGACAAATAAAATAAAGTGGAGACCAGCGACCACTTTAAAAACGGGGCGACACCGAAAAGCCAAACGAGT
>JAYVHJ010000168.1:0-11359 GCA_043771315.1 Raineyaceae bacterium | reverse complement strand
ATAGGTAATTGCGCACGCTCAAACTGGAGAAATGGCAGAGCGGTCGAATGCGGCAGTCTTGAAAACTGTTGACTGTCACAGGTCCGGGGGTTCAAATCCCTCTTTCTCTACTAAAAAAACTCTTTGTAAATTATTACAAAGAGTTTTTTGTTTTAAAAGAAGTTGAGAAAATATAACATCAACACTTTGTATTCATTCCTAATTTACAATTCCTAATTCCTAATTCCTAATTAAAAATAATGGCTGAAACACTTATTTTGCCCACTTCTGCCACACGTGCAGAAACCTATCAAATAATCACACCTCAAATCAAAGCAATTTTATCTGCAGAAACAGACCTTATTGCTAATCTTGCTAATGTTACTGCTGTCATTAAAGAGGCTTTAGGCTTCTTTTGGGTGGGTTTTTATGTTGTCAAAGATAATCAATTGGTGCTTGCGCCATTTCAGGGAATGCTCGCTTGTACACGCATACCATTTCATAAAGGCGTTTGCGGTGCGTGTTATACACAAGAAAAGACAATCATTGTGCCTGATGTAGAAAAATTTGAAGGACATATTGCTTGTAGTTCTGCTTCTAAATCAGAAATTGTTGTGCCATTATTTGCTGGCGGAAAAGTAGTAGCTGTTTTTGATATTGATAGCGACAAATTGGAGGATTTTTCTGAAATAGATAAAAGTGCTTTGGAACAAATTACGCAAATGTTAGAGAAATTTTTTATCACCACATAGGCACAGAGAAGACATAGAAATACAAAATAAATAACACCTTTCTAAATATTTAGAAAGGTGTTTTTTATTTTCAAACTAGGAATAATTTGTATTTCTCGTAATTCGTAATTCGTAATTGAAAACTACACGTACATATCCACATAACCTTGTAAGCCTTTTTGCGCACCTGCACCAGTTGCGACAAAATGCCATTCATTTTCTTCTAAACGCAAACGCCCAAATTCCATATCTGTATCACGAGCATTATTTTGATCAAGGCTGTAGCGTACTATTTCTCTATTACTTTCCACATCAACAATACGTACATACGCCTCACTCAAAAGCCCAAAATGATGATTTCTTTCTTTTGCTTCGTGTATACTCACAACCACAATTAACTCCTTAATATTTTGGTTAATAGCAGGCAAGTTGGCAAGAATTATCTCATCATCATTGTCGCCTAAACCTGTACGGTTGTCGCCTGTGTGTTGCAAACCTCCATCAGGTGATTTCAAATTATTGTAAAAGATAAAGTATTCATCAGCAGGTACTTTCCCTGCTGCATTGACCATAAAAATAGAGGCATCTAAGTCAATGGTATTGTTAGAAACCACGTCCCAACCAAGTCCAATAAATATTTTTTTGAGCGCAGGTTCTTTTTTTGTAAGGTTAAGCCTACCCCCTTTTGAAAGCGTAATGGACATTTTTAATTATGAATTTTTAATTGTGAATGAATACAAAAATGCTTGAAAAAACAATAATAAGTTATATTTGACTATACATAAATTGTATTTTTCGTAATTCGTAATTGATAATTCGTAATTGAAAAATTACACGTACATATCCACATAACCTTGTAAGCCTTTTTGCGCACCTGCACCAGTTGCAACAAAATGCCATTCGTTTTCTTCTAAGCGCAAACGCCCAAATTCTATATCTGTATCACGAGAACTATTTTGGTCAAGGTTGTAGCGCACTATTTCTCTATTATTTTCCACATCAACAATACGAATATAAGCCTCTTTCAAAAGCCCAAAATGATGATTTCTTTCGCTAGCTTCGTGTATGCTTACGACCACAATCAACTCTTTTATATTGGTACTGACCGTTGCCAAATTAGCCAAAACCATCTCATCATCAGCATCACCCACGCCTGTACGGTTGTCGCCTGTGTGTTGTACGCTATTGTCGGGGGATTTTAGGTTATTATAAAATATGAAATATTCATCAGTCGGCACTTTTCCAGCTGCTGTAACCATAAAAACAGACGCATCTAAATCAACAGAATTATTGCTGACCATATCCCAGCCTAACCCAATAAGAATTTTTTTGAGTGCAGGTTCTTTTTTTGTAAGGTTGAGTTTACCACCTTTTGAAAGCGTAATTGACATATTTTTTTTGTTTGTTGTTGTTGTTTTAAAATATTTAATTAGTTTTTTTACTACCGTACACTATTTAAAAACCCTTGGTTTGTGTCCCCACAAACCAACAACTAGGTAGTACAATAACGTTGTTCTTAACGACAAAAAATACATTGTTTGACGTAATTTTTGGTTTGTGGGGACACAAACCAAGGAAATTTAACCAATAATAAAGAGTATACGGTAGTAAACTTAGTCTTTAAAAAAATCTTCAATATTCTTCTTTGGATTTTCTGTTTTTTCCTTGTTTTCTCCAAAAAAATCTTTTAAAGCATCTTTTGAGTTGTTTTCTGTTTGATTTTCTTTCTTATTATCTTTAAAAAAGTCTTCCATTTCAGCTTTTATTTTGTCTGCTTTAGAATTTTTGACATCATTTGAGAAGAAATCTTGTAAATTATTTGGTAGAATTTCTTTACTGATTTCTTTTATATTTTCTTTTGCAAAAAAATCTTCCAATTTTTCCGTCTTTTTCTCTATTTCGTTATTTTTTACCTCAAAAAAACTATCAATATTTTTCTTTTCTGATAGAATTTCTTTGGTCACCTCTTTTGCAAAAAAATCTTCTAATTTTTCTGTTTTTTTCTCTATTTCGTTATTTTTTACCTCAAAGAAACTATCAATGTTTTTCTTTTCTGATAGGATTTCTTTACTAACTTCTTTGGCAAAAAAATCTTCTAATTTTTCTGTTTTGTTTGGAACAACATCATTTTTGGCATCAAAAAAGCCATCAAGCTGCACTTTTTTGTTTTTTTCTTGCTTATGAATAAATTGTTTTTCTTCTTTTTCAATATCATTCCCCAAAATTAGCTGAATTTTTTTATTGAAATTCTTTTCCGCTAATTCTTTTTGGCGTTTTTCCTCCTGCAAAATATCTTCATTAAGCGCATTAAGGTCAGTTTTGGAAGAAATATTTAGTTGTGCAAATTCTTCTTCAAACTCATCTTTTTCCACATAGCCTTCTATTTCCAGCTTCATTATTTCCTCATCAAAGGCATTGGTAGAATTATTGAGGTCTTCCAAACGCTGCGCCATTTCTTTTTGAGTGTTGGCATTGGCGAGTTGTGCGCCCAAAATAGCTTTTTTGGAGCGTATTTCCTCTGATTGCATTTGCATTTTATTGAGTTGCAACTCCAGTTTGCGCACATTAGCCGACATTTGTTTGTACAAATCTTCATATTGCACCACAAAATTATCATTATTAGCTTTATCTGCAAGCAAGCCTTTAGCAATAGTTTCTCTTTTTTCTTTCATTGCTTGCGCCGCATCTTTGTACAATCTATCAGATTTTTGTTGATAGGCAGCAAGTTTTTCTCCAATTTCGTTTTGAGAAGTCATAGCTGTTTGAAGTGCATTAGCACTTTTCATCACAGACTGCTCCATTTCTTTAATCACCAAATCTAGGCTTTCCTCTGGAGAAAGTACCTTTTCAGGTGTATTAGAGGATTTTCCAAATAAGTTTTGTAACCAACCCATAAAAATTATACATTAAAGTTTTGAAAAGTTATAATGATAAAACATAATTTTGGTAAGATAGGTTTATTTTTTTTATTTGGTGTTATTTTCTTTTTTTTACTTTAAAAATAATAAGCAAAAAAGGGTAGTTTTCAATTAGAAAACTACCAAGTTTATTTCATAGAATATGCTATATTTTACTTCATTATCCACGACTAAAAATTCACAATTAGTAGTTACTAGCAAACGCTGCTAATTATACTTTTGTTTCTTTTTTGTCTGTATCATTTTTCAAGTACGTTGGGCAAGTATATTTTTTTGCGCAAGACGACAAAAGACCCACCAATGCAAGGACAGCAACAATTTTGAGAGATTTCATAGGACTGATTTTAGAAATGATTTTGATTAAATAACACTTTTTAAATGATTTATTAATGCTTTGTACAACTATTATGCCAGTATTACATCTAACTAGAGCTAACTAACACACAATAATTTACGCTAAGGTAAATGTTTTGTTACAAAAAAACAAGATTTTTTTTTATTTCTTAAAAAAATACAGAAAAATTTTGTTTTTTTGAGTTTAAAACTTACTTTTGAGAATAATTATAGTTGAAAATACTTTAAAAAATTTAAGAAAAACCTTAAAAACTCAAATAATAATCTTATTTCCTAACCCCTAAAATTACCTTCAAATGGCTACCGTAACAAGAGAACAAGTAGAAGAAATGATTAACCAATATGTCCGCTCTGTTGGTTTGAGTGTAGAACGTACCTACAATGCAGAGCGTAGAATCTGGGATTGGCAGGTTGGCTCTGCTAAAATTGAAGTTTTTGTACAACCAATTCCTATGAAAGATGGCACAGAAAGACACTTTTTGCGTGTGTTTTCACCCTTGATGCTTGTACCAAAACACGACGAGTTACGCTTTTATAGACATCTTTTGGAGCTAAACGACTCAAAACTTGGCGTAAAACTTACCGTTTTGCCTGGTTCTGAAACCGTTTATGCTACTTACGAAAGAGATATCAATGGTATTGATTATGAAGAAGTTAAGACAACTATTGCTGATTTGGAATGGTGGGCAGATACGCTAGACGACCAACTAAAACAACAATTTGCTGTAAGTGATAGATAAAAACATACTATACATAGTTTTTGTTTGTCGTTCCCCACGTTCCACGTGGGGTTATGATTGTTAAACCCTTTCAGGGTTTTTAATACAGTTTTCTTTGTAGAAATAACCCCAACGGGGTTGAACTATCATAACCCCACGTGGAATGTGGGGAAAACGAACAAGCAATGTATAGTAGAATGATAAAAAATCATAAAAAAGCCTTTCTGATGTTCAGAAAGGCTTTTTGTATTCATTCACAATTCACAATTAAAAATTCACAATTATTTTAAATTTCCTTTAAAAGCTCAATAAAAATATGTGTAAGCATTTTTTCTGCATCATTTGCTGCCTTTATGATGTCTTCTAGTGTGGTTGCCTGTAAATTATCCGGGTTGCATTCATCTGTAAGTACAGAAATTGCTACACAAGGCAATTGGCAATGGTTTGCCACAATCACCTCTGGTACTGTGGACATTCCTACCGCATCAGCACCAATACGTTGCAAATAACGGTATTCTGCACGAGTTTCCAAATTAGGTCCTTGCAAGGCAGCATACACACCTATATGTAAAGGAAATCCATTTTCTAGCGCAATATTGATGATTTTGTCGTTAATTTGAGCATTGTAAGGTGCGCTCATATCAGGAAAACGGTCGCCAAATTCTGCTAAATTTGTACCTCTAAGTGGGTTTTCTGGCATCAAATCAATATGGTCACTTAGGAGCATCAGTTCACCTTTGCGCATAGTGGGATTGAGTGCGCCAGAGGCATTAGAAATAAGCAGTTTTTGTATGCCCAAAAGTTTCATCACACGCACAGAAAGCGTGATTTGTGCCATAGAATAGCCTTCATAATAGTGGAAACGTCCTTGCATAGCAAGTACAGTTTTTCCTGAAAGTATTCCATAAATAAGTTTTCCTGCGTGAGTTTCTACAGTAGAAACAGGAAAATGAGGAATTTCGTTGTACGGAATTTCTGCTAAAATGGTAATTTGATTGACCAAATTGCCCAGCCCAGTACCCAAAATAATGCCAATTTCAGGAGATTTAAGTTCCTTTTGCCTGAATATTTGCTGCAAAAAATCTGCACTTTCTTTAATTTGTTCAAAAGAAAAAGTTATCATAAGTAATTGTTTTTAAAATCCTTTATACTGACTAAAAGCATTGCTAATCAGCAAAATAAGATAAATGAAAGTAACAATAATAGCCAGCCCCAACACGCCTAGAATAATCCCCAAAAGCGTATAACCAGCAAAAATTAGGACAATTCCGCCAATAAGAAGCGACCCACCCAAAGAAAGAATAACTATGCCACGTCTGCTTTTTGTAGTTTTTTTGTTTTTGATGTCGTTTTTGAGTTGATTTTTTTGAAGTTTTTTGATAGCTTTTTTCACGAGCCATTTCCCAACTTTGGTGCTTAGAAGTTTCTGAATAGTTTTGATTTTTTTTGTTTTTTTGATATCAGAAATCTCATTTTTTGGTATAAAATCATTGACATTTGCACCTGAAAACGTCCCTGCATCTGCATTGAAAGAAAATAACATCAAAAATGCTATCATTAAAACAAATATTTTTTTCATAATTTAAAGTTGTTTTTGATTTTTGTATTTAAGTAGCTTGTTACAATTAGTTTATGTTTTGATTTGACAAAAATTACAAATAATCAACTGACTATTAACATTTTGTATTCATTCACAATTCACAATTAAAAATTCACAATTCATTTAGCTTACACTTTTTCTCCAATTATCAAATCAAAGTTAAAAATGGCTAAAAAAACAAAGTAGCCAATCAAAAGAATAATCCCAATAATCAGCAAAATACTGCCCGATATTTTAAGTAATAAAATTCCAAGAAGTAGTGTCAGCAGACAAGTCAGCAAAATAGCTAAGGCACTTGGCGGGTCTATTTTACTTTTTTTAGGGTTTAAAGCCTTTTTTTGTGGCTTTTTGATAGCTTTTTTCAATACCCATTTTCCAATTTTTGTATTAAGAAATTTCTGAATAGTTTTGATTTTCTTTAATTTTCTGACATCAGAAATTTCACTTTTTGGTGTAGAATCCTTAGTATTTGCACCTGCAAACGTGCCTGCATTTGCATTGAGAGAAAATAACATCAAAAATGCTATCAGTAAAACAAAGATTTTTTTCATAATTTAGAGTTGTTTTTGATTTTTGTATTTAAGTAGCTTGTAACAATTAGTTTATGTTTTGATTTGCTTTGATTTGACAAAAATTACAAATAATCAACTGACTATTAACATTTTGTATTCATTCACAATTCATTTAGCTTACACTTCTTCTCCAATTATCAAAGTTAAAAATGGCTAAAAAAACAAAGTAACCAATCAAAAGAATAAGCCCAATAATCAGCAAAATACTACCCAATATTTTAAGCAATAAAATGCCAAGAAGTAGTATCAGCAGGCAAATCAGCAAAATAGCTAAGGCACTTGGCGGGTCTATTTTGCTTTTTTTAGGGTTTAAAGCCTTTTTTTGTAGCTTTTTGATAGCTTTTTTTACTATCCATTTTCCAACTTTTGTGTTGAGAAGTTTCTGAATAGTTTTGATTTTCTTTGACTTTCTGACATCAGAAATTTCATTTTTTGGCGTGAAATTATCAGTATTTGCGCCTGCAAATACATTAGAAGATAATAACATACAAAATGCTATCATTAAAATAAAGATTTTTTTCATAATTTTGAGTTATTTTAATGTCTAAAAGCATTAGCCAACAAAGAGATAAAAAACATAATAGTCCCTAAAAGAAGAAGCCCAACTATGACAAGAATAATGCCCAGAAATGTGCTTCCTGCAATAATAAACCCAATTCCACTCAATAAAGATAAAACACCCAATACAAAAATAAAAACTCCTATCCTAAATATACCATCTTTCTTATTTTTTTGAGGATTTAATGCTTGTTTTTGAAGTTTTTTGAGTGTTTTTTTGATGATAAGTTTTTCTATTTTTTTGCCAATTTTCGTGTTGAGAAGTTTCTGAATAGTTTTGATTTTCTTTGATTTTCTAACATCAGAAATTTCATTTTTTGGTGTGAAATTATTGGCGTTTGTGCTTACGTACGTACCTGCAAACGTGTTAAAAGATATTAACATACAAAATGCTATCAATACAATAAAGGTTTTTTTCATAATTTTTTAAGTTTTGATTATTCACAAACATACTAAAAAAATCTTAAATATTTGAGATTTAGAAAGAATTACTACATTTTTTCGTAAATTTACATTCCAAAAACAACATTTTAATAAAAATGAGTGTTTATAAGTAGTTGTGAGTTTTAAGTTGTTAATTGTGAGTTAATATAAAGTATTGACAGTCAATTCACGCTATATCATTAAAATACAAACTCTTAACGTAAACCTTGATATTATTTTATTTTCAGAAAAAACTTTTTAAGAAAGAAATCCACAAATGAGCAAAGACCTCACCCCGCAACAGATTGTTGCAGAACTTGATAAATACATCATTGGACAAAAAGATGCAAAGAAAAATGTTGCTATTGCCTTGCGCAACCGTTGGAGACGAATGAACAGCCCATCAGACATTCAAAATGAGATAGTTCCTAATAATATTTTGATGATTGGGGCAACTGGGGTAGGGAAAACTGAAATTGCCCGCCGCCTAGCAAAACTCGCAAATGCGCCTTTTGTAAAGGTTGAGGCAACTAAATTTACAGAAATTGGCTACGTGGGGCGTGATGTGGAAAGTATGGTAAGGGATTTGGCAGAGCAAGCTGTTACTATGGTCAAAACCCAAAAACAAGAGATGGTGAAAGTAAAAGCCGCTGAAGCCGTAGAGGAAATTATCCTTAATGCGCTAATTCCGCCTGTGCAATTTAATCAAAGTCAGCAAAATAATGGTGATTATAACAACAATGATTTAGGTTTTCAAATAAATGCTAATAAAGAAGATGAAGAGCTTAATCAGCGTACTAGGGAGCGTTTTCGTGAGAAAATCCGTAGTGGTGAGATGGACGACAGAAAAATTGAAATTGATGTAAAACAAAGTGGCGTTTCTGGTGTGGGCGTAATGGCACCTGGTATGGACGAAATGTCTATGGTAGGCATTCAAGAGATGCTGGGAGGGCTTATTCCTTCAAAGTCAAAGAAACGAAAAGTTAGTATTGGTGAGGCAAAAAAGATTTTGTTGGAAGATGAAGCATCAAAACTAATTGATATGGACGAAGTCAAAGAAGAAGCACTCCAACTAGCGGCAAATTCTGGAATTATTTTTATTGATGAAATTGATAAAGTAGCAAGCAGAGGCAACAATTCTGGGGGAGAAGTGAGCCGTGAAGGTGTGCAAAGAGACCTTTTGCCTATTGTGGAAGGTAGCGCAGTAAGTACCAAATATGGTATTTTGAAAACTGACCATATTTTGTTTATTGCGGCTGGTGCATTTCATTTTTCTAAGCCTTCAGACCTTATTCCAGAACTTCAGGGGCGTTTTCCTATCCGTGTGGAGCTACAAAGCCTTACAAAAGATGATTTTTATCATATTCTCAAAGAACCTAAAAATGCCCTTACAAGGCAATATGAAGCCCTTTTAAAATCAGAAGAAGTGGAACTTACCTTCCAAGATGATGCGTTAGAAAAAATTGCTGAAATTGCGTTTTACATCAATTCTGAAGCAGAAAATATTGGCGCAAGACGCTTACAAACTGTTATGAGCCATCTTTTGAATGAGTTTTTGTTTGATATTCCTGATAAAATTGGCGCAAATGCAAAAATTGTCATCAATAAGGAACTAGTGGAAGAAAGATTGGGTGAGTTGGTGGCAAACGTCAATACCAACCAAAGAAAAGGTATTGGTTTTATTATTTAGAGAAATTTTTTTTGTTGTCAGAAGGAAACTTCTGACAACAAAAAACTACCCATTTAGATAGCAAAAAAACTACCCAAATACGCTGACTTTTTGCTTGTACGAGCTTACTAGGGCGTTTTTTGGTGGCAAGTACAAACACCTGATACCACAGAAAATCTCAAAAGTTTGAGAGATTTACAACTTAACAATAACCAAATACAAGAACTTCCGCAGGAAATCACTGACTTACCTCTCCTTGATTTTATTGATGTTACAGAAAACCAACTTACGAGTTTGCCCATAGGAATGTCAAAATTGAAGAAACTAACAATGTTGCATTTGTCAGAAAATCAACTTTCAGAAACAAGTGATATTATAGAAATCACTAAAATAACTGGAAGAATTTCTCAAAAAGGATTTTACGCTATTTTCTAAATTAGAATGCATTATAAAGAAGTAAAGCAACAACAATCTAAATATCAAAAAAGCCCTAAATCACTTGATTTAGGGCTTTTCGTGCTTTTTTTCGTAATTTTTAATTCGTAATTAAAACCTAAGCTTGTTTTACAAATTGTACATTAAGTATTAGTTTTACTTCATCACCTACCATTAGACCTCCTGCTTCTGTAAGAGCAGACCAAGTTATTCCAAATTCTTTACGGCTGATTTTGCCTGTAATTTCAAAACCTGCCTTGGTTTGTCCATAACCATCTTTAGCAATGCCACCAAAATCCACAGAAAGTTGGATTGGTTTCTCTACTCCACGAATAGACAAAATGCCATTCAAAGTATGAATATCACCACTTTTCTGCAATTTTTCAGTAGAACTAAAAGTAATATTTGGGAACGTAGCAGCAGCAAAAAAATCATCAGATTTCAAATGCTCATCACGTTGTGCTTGGTTGGTATCAATACTTGCTACAACCGCAGAGAAACTTGTTTTTAGTTCAGAGAAGCTATCATCAGAGCTTTCTATCTCTCCTGAAAAATCATTAAAAGAACCAGTAACATTGGAAATTACCAAATGTTTAACTTTGAATTGCACCTCTGAATGGGTAGCATCTAATATCCATTTTGACATAATAGTTTGTGTTTAGAAGTTTTATATTGATACAAAAGTAGTAAGAAACTAAGTATTATGCATTAATCTACATTAAGAAAATAAAATCATAGAAATAAAAATGTAGCCATAATTTTTATTTTAGTTTACGCTATCTTAAATGAGGTCATAGAAAATGAGCCACCAACCACAGCATCATTAAAAATACCAACATTTTCATTATTTTCTTTCAGTGCAATGGCATAAAGCATAGGTAAATAGTGTTCTGGTGTTGGTACAGAGAGTTTTATGGCATTGCTATACTTTTCAAAGTTAATTAAATCTTTGTGATTGTTATCTAAAAGCAGTTTTTTGAAACTTTCGTTTGCCTCCAATGCCCAACTATGCCCAAAATGTTTATTAAAATCTCCACTAAAATTGGCATACTGAAAATTATGTACCATATTTCCACTTCCAATAATTAGCACACCTTTTTTACGCAAACTTTGCAACTGTTTTGCCAAATCATAATGATATTGTGCATTTTTTGTATAATCAAGGCTCATTTGAATAACAGGAATATCCGCATTTGGATAAAGATGTTTCAAAACACTCCAAGCTCCGTGGTCTAAACCCCAAGATAGGTCTAAATCTACATTGGTTGGCATAATGACTTTTTTTACCTCCTGCGCAAGGGCTTTACTTCCATTTGCAGGATATTCAACTGCAAACAATTCTTTTGGAAAGCCTCCAAAGTCGTGAATTGTTTTTGGTTTTTCCATTGCTGTAACAAATGT
>JAYVHJ010000167.1:0-3069 GCA_043771315.1 Raineyaceae bacterium | reverse complement strand
GTTTGAGGGTCGCAAATGATGACCGCATCAACATTTGCCGCATCAGCAGTTCTAAGTATTGCACCCAGATTTCCTGGTTTTTCTACACTTTCCAATACTATTAAAAGTGGGTTTTTGGGTAATTTAAGTGTATTTAAGGTAGTATTTATTGGGCGTGCAAGTGCCACAATTCCAAAAGAATTTTCTCTATATGCAATCTTATCAAAAACAGGTTTACTGACTTCAAAAAACTGTATTTTATTAAAATAAGTTACATTATTTTTCTTATATATTTCAAAAATATCATTTACCTTAAATTCTGGTATAAGTTCTTTGCAAAAAAAGACGTTTATTATCTCTATATTAGCACTAAGGGCAAGGTTTAGCTCAATTTCACCCTCAATAATAATAAGATTTTGGCTTTTGCGCTCCGCAGATTTATCCAATTTCTGAATATTTTTTATTTTAGGATTTTGCGTAGAAGTGATTATTTCATACATAAATTTGAGGTGTGAGGTATGAAGTGTGAGGTGTGAGGTGTTTATCTCACACTTCACACCTCAACTCATATTCTTAAGATTTTCGTGGAGTTGTTTGGCTATAGAATGTAGATTTTGCGCTGTATGGTTGATATTTTCTAATTTATCTGTAATAATTTGCGCCTTTTTAGTTTTTTTATTATTGATTTTTTCTGTACTAAAATTATTAGGTTTATCTTCTTTTAGTTCTATTTCGTTCTGATTGTTTTTTATCATATCAACCATAGTAGTATTGTTTTGGGTGATATTTTCTATATTTTGAGAAAGTTGGCTGATAGCAAATTCTTGGTTTTCAAGGTAGTTTTTCATTTGAAAAAGTGCCTTTAAAGCCATTTGCATATCTTTTTGAAGTCCACGCAAAGCATCTTCTATATTGTCAGAAGATTTTTTTGCATTATCCGAAATCTTGCGTATTTCATCAGCAATGACGACAAAACTTCTGCCCGCATCACCCACACGAGCCGCTTCAATAGCAGCATTGATAGCCAAAACACCAGATTGGGCGGAAATTTCAGTCAAAATACGTGATGTTTTTTGTACTTCAGAAATGCCCGTAATGAATGTATCTAGGCTTTTTTCTGCATTTTCTGCACTTGTAAGTGTTTTTACTTTGTTTTCCTCTAACAAATTAAAAGCCTTATTGGTACTCGTAAACTCTTTTTCATTCTGCTCCAAATTTTGCAAAATATTTTTTGAATTATTACCAAAATCATTACTAAAATCCTCTTTGGGAGGATTTTCGGCTAAATCTTGTGTAATTTCTGTAAGATTTTTTTTAATAAAATTAGACTGACTGACAAGCTCCGTAGCAAACAAATGAAGCTCTGAAAAATCATCTTGACTAATAAAAATTTGGTTGGTATTTTGCTTATTATTTGAATTGATATTTTGGCTAACTATTTCATTATCAATTTTATATAAAGGAGTTTCTTTTTTTGGTTCTAACTTAATTTCAGTTCTATTTTTCTCAAAAAAATGCAACAAACTATCTTCCTTTTCTTCTTCAAAAAGAGGTTTATTATTGTTTGGGATAAGTTTATCTCGCTTGATATTGTCGCCTAATGCCATTTTTTGAGTTGTGAATTGTGAGTTGTGAATTGTGAGTTAATACAAAATGTAAAAACACACGTTACAAGACACTTTTTTAGTCTAAAACTTGATACAAACCACAAAAATACACTTTTTTTGCACCAAACACAAATTTTTATTCTAAAATGACTATTCTAATGCAGCTACTCCAGGCAATATTTTGCCTTCCATATACTCCAAAAGTGCGCCTCCGCCTGTGGAAACGTAAGAAACGGCATCTCCAAAACCCAGATTATTGATGGCTGCCGCAGAATCTCCGCCACCAATCAACGAAAAAGCACCATTTTTGGTTGCCTCCACTACTGCTTTTGCTACTTCTGATGTACCTTTTGAGAATTTTTCCATCTCAAAAACGCCCATAGGACCATTCCAAAGAATAGTTTTTGAGTTTTTAATCACTTCTACAAAAGATTTAATGGCTTTTTCTCCAATATCCAAGCCCATAAAACCTGATTTAATATCTTCATTATCAGATATTTCTGTGTTGGCATCATTGCTAAAAGCATCAGCAATAATACTGTCTTGCGGAAGCATCAAATTAACGCCTTTTTCTTTTGCTTTTTTGATAAGATGCAACGCCAAATCTAGCTTATCAGCCTCTACAAGCGAGTTTCCTATGTTGCCACCCTGCGCTTTGACAAACGTATAAGTCATTCCACCACCAATAATCAAATTATCAACTTTTTCTAATAATTTCTCTATAAGTTCAATTTTATCAGACACTTTTGCACCACCCATAATTGCCGTAAAGGGCTTTTCTGCGTGTTCAAGCACTTTTTTTGCATTATCTAATTCTGCCTGCATCACCAAACCACATATTTTATCCTCAAAAAATTGCGCAATAACTGCCGTAGAAGCGTGTGCCCTATGTGCAGTTCCAAAAGCATCATTGACATAAACATCTCCTAATTTTGACAATTTTTCAGCAAAACTTACATCTCCTTTTTCTTCTTCCTTATAAAAACGCAAATTTTCTAAAAGCAAGATTTCACCTGCTTTTAAGCTCTCTGAAAGACTTTTTGCTTGCTCACCTATGCAATCATCAGCAAATTTCACTTCTACACCAAAAATTTCGGAAAGTGGCTTTTGAAGATGTTTGAGAGAAAACTTTTCTTCAAAACCACCTTTTGGACGACCCAAATGCGACATCAAAACCACACTCCCACCCTCTACCAAAATCTTTGTAATTGTTGGCACAACAGCTTTGATACGTGTAAAATCAGTTATTTTGTACTCTTTATCCAGCGGAACATTAAAATCCACACGCACAAGCGCACGCTTTCCAGAAAAATTAAAGGAATTAAGGTATTTCATTTTAAGGATTTATTTTGAATTAAATTAAATACAAAAATACAGTTTAATACTGATTTTTCCTAAAAATTCATAGTTTTTGTGTTCGTGGGGTATAAAACCCCACGGGTAGTGTTAAAGATGTAATGCTTTTTACATCAGGCTTTGTAGT
>JAYVHJ010000166.1:0-11578 GCA_043771315.1 Raineyaceae bacterium | reverse complement strand
AAAGATGTTTTGCTTACAATATTTTGTTTTCTTATCATTTGGAAATTAAAATATTATTATGCAGGTGTTTTACTGATTTGTATGTTGGCATTTCTGCTTAATATGTATTTGGAGCATGTTTCTCTCAAAAAAATCTATCAAAAATATCCATTTTTAAGTTATTTTATGGTTGTTTTTTTGATGCTTATTATTGTTTTTCCTACTGGTTTTTTGCATTGGAATTTGCAGCCTTATTACTTTTTGAAGGCAATAGAACAAAATCACGACCAAATTTATAACATCAAGCCACAAGATGCCATACAATTTAATAATCTAAAAGGAAATTGGGGGAGTTTGTTAGAAAATACGCCTTTGGCTATGTTTTCAGGGCTTTTTAGGATATTTTTGTGGGAAAGTAAGACTTTTTTGCAGGCACTCGCAGGCGCAGAAAATTTGCTTATTTTGGGGCTTTTTGTGGCTAGTTTGGTGCGCTGGTGGCAAAATGGCAAATATTTTTCTACACTAATTTTTGTAATTTTGATTTATATTGTGGTACTTGCGACAATGCTTGCGCTATCTTCACCTAATTTTGGCACTTTAAGCCGTTATAAAGTAGGTTTTGTGCCTTTTGAAGTATATTTAATGCTTTTGGTATTTTATCAGAAAAAGATAAATAATAAAATATAACTATCAATAAATCAACAAATTACTATGCAAATAATTATTATTAGTACCTTTTGTATGCCTTTTGTAGCTTTTATAAGCCTGTTTTTTGTTGATAGCCTGTTAGGCTTTTATGTACGTATTTTATTTTATCCTACTTTATTTTTTATATTGGGATTTTTCCTTGATACAAATTTGTTAGGCTTTGGATACCAACCTCTACCAAGCAAAATCTTAATTCCCATTTGTTTTTTGGTTATTTTAGTGGCTGATTATCTTTTTAGGCTTTTTAGTGGTGGTTATGACAAAACAGGAGAAGCCTGGTGTAATATTTTCCTTGCAATAACGTTGTCTTTTACCACGTTTTCTTTATTTTTTCTGATGTGTTTTTCTACTCAATTTGAGGCTAAACTAACTGATGAAATAGACTCTTTACAAATGCTCAAAAATATTGGTTTTGTTTTGTTATGTTTATTGATAACAGTTTTATTTCACTTTTTTATGATGTTTCTTTTTAGTATTATTAGAAAAATAATGCCTAAATCAAAAACTTATATTATGGTAGATGACGTACTTAGAGAGCTAAAAGAGTAATAAAAATTCCCCTTAAAAAAACTACCAACCCACAATGAATATTCTTCATATTTTATCTTCTACTTTTTTTGCAGGTTCTGTGGCGTATGCACTTGCGCTCACAGAAAAACAACTAGCGGAAAATCATAATGTTATACTTATTTCTGATACTGAAAATTTAGGAAATAATTTAAGTGAAAATAATCTAAAAGATAGTTTAAAAGCTATTTCTTATGGCTTGCCTGTTTCAAAACGTGACCATATCCAAAGGTTTAAAAATGTTCGTTTTATACGAAAAATCATTAAAAAACATCAAATAGACATCATACACGCACATTCTAGGGCTGCAAGTTGGCTTTCGTATTTTGCAATTTTGGATAAAAAAATTCCTCTTATTTCTACTATTCACGGAAGGCAACATTTGCACGCCTCTACGAGCCTTTTTGATATTTATGGCGACAAAATCATTGCTATTTGCCCTAATTTGAAAGAACATCTTATCAAAGAAGTCAAAATGAAACCTGAAAAAATAACAGTTTTGCCCAACGGTTTTGATTTTGCACATTTAAATAAAAATTTAATAGAAAATAGTCAAAAAAATAATCAAGATAAAAGTATCAAAATAGCTTTTATTGGTAGATTTAATGGCATTAAAGGTGATGTTTTTGCAACAATATTAGCAGACATTTTTCCAGAAATATTGGAAAAATACCCAACTATTATTATTCAACTTATTGGCGGAGAACTAGAAAATTTTAACCCAAAAGGCAATAAAGCAATTACAGATTTACTCCAAAAATACCCAAATGCTATTGAAAAAGTGGGTTTTACAGCTGATGTGCCTGCCTACATACGTGAGGCGCAACTCGTGATAGGTGCTGGGCGTGTGGCAATAGAAACTTTATACCTTGAAAAACCTATCTTGGCGGTTGGAGAGGCGTGTTATGCAGGAATTATTGACGAAAATAACTTAAAAACCACCCCTAACCCCTCCTTGAAAGTAGGGGAACAAGCTCCCCTCATTCCTAAGGAGGGGCTGGGGCTGGTTTTAGATACTTTTTTGCAAAATGCCATTAACACTAATTTTGGAGATATTTTGCCAAAAGTAAATACTAATTATCATAATTTTGAGCAAATAAGAAAAGATTTGTTCCTTTTCTTAGAAAATTTACATCAAAATAAAAAAAACTCTGAAAATCCGCAAAATAACTCTCAAAATAGTGTTAAAACACAAATAAAAGCACTTTATTCTATTGAAAACGTACATCAGGAAATTATGCAACTTTACCGTTCTGCACGAATGAAAAAGCTGTTTCCTGCCTGTATTCCTATTTTGATGTACCACAAAATCCCTGATAAGCCAATAGAATCACCCAACCGTATTTTTATTACCAAAGAAAATTTTAAAAAACATTTGGACTTTTTTCGTTTGCGTGGGCTTACTCCTATCACTTTTGTAGATTACAAAAATATAGCAGAAGGCAACATAAAACCTACTCAAGGGCGTATGCCAATACCCAAAAAACCTATTATTTTGACTTTTGATGATGGTTATGAAGATAATTTTACCAATTTGTTGCCACTGATGCAAAAGTATGGTTATAAAGGAGTTATCTATTTGCTTGGAGATGAAAACATTACTTATAATTATTGGGACGCAGACAAGGGCGACCACAAAGATATGCTAATGAATATCACTCAAAAACAGGCTTTCGTACAAGCAGGTTGGGAAATAGGCGCACACACGCTTACACACCCAAATTTGACACAAATTAGTGCAGAACAAGCTTTTGAAGAAATGACTTTATCCAAAAAAAACATAGAAGAAACACTACAAATAAAAATTATTTCATTTGCTTATCCTTATGGAAGTCTAAACGAAAACCTCAAAGAACTAGCAAAAAAAGCAGGTTTTGATTTTGCAGTAGCCACAGACACAGGTGGAATGCACCTAGAACATGATTATTTTCAAATTTTTAGGGTAAATGTATTTCCAGAAGATGACTTTTTTGCACTTTATAAAAAGACATCTACTTGGTATAGAATGTATTACGAGAAAAGAAAAAGATGATAATTACTTGATTTCTACCTTTTGGTTAGTGTTTCTGCCAAAAAATGTAGGAAAATACATCAGTTCTACACGTGTAGGATTAAGTGTAAACACGCCTGTATAGCGTGGCAAAAGTTCAATTTCGTACACTCGTTTCCCTGCACCAAAATTCTCTACAAAAACATTAACTTTATTGCGTTGATATTCTCTATTTGGGTTATTTCGTGTTTCCTCTGATTCATTTGCATAGCCACAACCTGCAGGAATTGGTATCTCCACAAGCACATATTTTGCTTCTTTTGTGGTTTCTATTTCCACACGTAAAATAACAGGTTTCCCAGCTTCTAATGTAGTTTTTTGGCTATCATTTTGATAGTTTTTAGTGATAGTTTTTTCTTTATTGATGTTCCTATTTCTATCAATTTTTTCTACAAATTCAGAAGAAATTTTATAGTATTTTTCTTCTTTTTGTGGATTTGTATTTTGATACGTTTGATAAGCCGTAATATAAAGTGGACTTTTGATATTCTGCTTTCTTTGAATAGAAAACGTATTTTCTGGCATAAATTCCACGCTGTACGGAAAAGTATTGATAGTTTTACTGATACTTCCAGATAGTACTATTTCAGGATTTTTGATTGCTTTTTTGTCATCAGAAAATTGAATATAATCAGCCAAAATATCAATAATTTGTATGCTTTCATACGTATTTAGCCAATAACCTTGATTTTGACGTTTTTCCATCAAATAATTGATACAAAGCTGTTGCTCATCTTCATATTTTTTCGTGTTTTTCAAAAGTTTAAGTGCTAATAAACTCGTCTGAACTTCATTCCAAGTAACATTATTGCTATTTTCATAAATACTTGCGTAATTATCACTCCAATAAATATTCCCAAACATTGTTTCTCTTTTCACCTTAAAAAGTGTATCCACGTTGTAGGGAAGGCTATTTTTTTGTTTTAGGATTTGCAAACTCAAATAATCTTGGAAACTCAAAGTTTCTGCATACGTTTCAGTTAAAACATTGATATTCCTTACATTATTTAATATTTTTTTCTGATTACGTTCTTTTTCTATTTTTATTGCAAGGATTTTATTATTGATTTTATTTTGAAGATTTTTCTTTTCAATTTCCTCCAAAAATGCCTTATAATCTACTTTTGCGCTTATTTTGTCCAGTGTTTCCAAAAGTTCTAAACGTCTGTAAAGTCCTTTTTCTTGGCTCAAGCTCAATAAAAAATCATTTTTCAATAACTCTTCATTGATATTTACGGCATAACCTTCAGTTTTTGCCATCATCAAAACGTCCAAAATGTGCTTACTAACCCACATTTGCGTGCCAAAAGCCGTAGAAGTACCCCACCAACCCCAAAGTTGTTTTTCATTTTTATTTTCTTCTAATCTTTTTACCAAAGAAAGTACATATTTTTCATATAAAAATGGCTTTCCTAGCTTTTTAGCAATGATTTTATGATACAAATACGCTTTCAATTTTGATGCTGCTTGCTCATTGCATAGGTAGCCGTACTCGTGAAGGTGTTTTAGCTCGTCCAAAACCACTTTTATAAGTGTTGCTTCTGCGTGAAACTTCACTTTGCCCTTTTCTTTGTCAAATTTCCAGATAATTAGGCTGTCTTTGTAAATATTAGCAAAAAAACCTTTCGTTTCCTGCGTTCCTTTGGCAAAAACAGGGATTTTACGACTTTCTCCATCAAAATATTCCTTCTGAAACATCACGTATTTCACCTCCAAACTATCTTTTTCAACGCCCTTTAAAATATTATCATTGGTTACGTTAAGCCATTGTTTTTCTACATTTCCATTGGCTAATTTTTGGCTTTTTGTAGGAAAAACAGTCTTTCCAACCTCAAAATGCGTTTCTATGGCGAGTGTGTCGTTGGTATAGTTCATTGTTTTGCCCAAAACCTGCACGCTGTCTTCCATCACCAAAAAACGAGGCAACACAATACTTGCAGAAAGTGGCTTAAACGCCTTGATATTGCCTATTTTTGCGCCAGTTTGTAGTTTATTGCTTGCCGCCAAAACGACAGTATGCCAACTTGTAAGGTCATCAGGGAAAGTAACAGAAAAACTTGCTTTTCCTTGCTTATCTGTGCGCAGACGTGGTTTCCAGTACGCATCATCACGAAAATTATTCCTCAAACGACTTTCTCCAAAATCTGGAATAAGCTGATTTTCAGCATTTTGAGTAACTTTTTTAGGAGTTTTATTGCCACCTTTTGTAGTGATAATAAGAACACCATTTGCAGCATCAGAGCCATACAAAGCCGTTGCAGTAGCACCTTTTAGCACATTTGTACTTTCAATATCATTGGGATTTAAAGTATTGAATGCTGCTTGTGTCATTGACACACCATCAACAATTATCATAACATTATTATCCCCTAAAATACTTCTATCACCTCTCAATACAATTCTACCATCTACACCACTATTTATTTGATTTATTTGCACACCTGCCACTCTTCCAGAAAGTCCAAGTGCAGCACTAGTACTTTGTCCATCAATTGTAGCAACAGCATAGCCCAATTCCTTTTTTTCTCGTACTATACCCACTGCTCCCACAACCTCAACACTTCCTAGTTGGTCATCTTCCACCATTACGATATTTATAATATTATTTGTGCCAATAGCAATTTCCATTTCTTTATACCCAAAAGCAGCAACGATTGTAAGATTATTACAAGCAACATTTTCAAGTATAAACTCACCCGTATCATTACTAACTGTTGCTATTTGCGTATTTCCATTACAAATTATAGTAGCTGCTGGTATTGGCTCATCTCTTATATCAACTATTTTTCCCTTTATAGTATTTTTTGGTATTTTTGCATCAAGATAAAGTTTAAAATCACCATTCAAAAACCGCTTTATTTGAGCAATATCATTGTCTGCGTCAGAGAAATAAATTTGTTTTCTTATTTTCTTAATAATACTGTCTTCTTTCTGCAAAAGTAATTTTTCAAAGAAATAATAATTAGTTCCGTTTGTTTTTGGTGAGATTTCTGTACTAAAAAACTCATTTTTATCAAATAAAAATAACATTTTGTATGTTTTTTCATCTAGATTATTCAAAATTGTATCTTTTGGTGTATGTAAAGCTACTTTTTTAACAAAATCCTTATCCATTTCCAATATAACAATAGACTGAATACGCTTTTTGAAATCTGTTTGCATATTCCAATTTACTTGGCAACCATTGCTAACATACTTATAATGAGCATTTCTGTAATAACGTGTATAGCTTTCTTCATCAAAATAATTTTCTACCTCTTTCAAAATTCTTTTTTCAGACATCAAAGAATGTTCAAATTTTACGGTTTTAGTTTCCTTGTCTCTAAAAATATTTATTGCAGGATAATACGGCTCAAATGGCTCACTTTTAGTATCAAAAGAACGCATTTTGATAAGATTAGCATCAAAAAAATAAGAATAATCAGGTTCAAAAACGAAATTATGGGCGTATTTTTGAAAAGGGGAAACAAATAAAGTATAATTATTAGATGTGATATTTCCAACCCAACTACCACTGTTGTAATTGTAGTATTCTGGCTTTTTTATAAGAAGAATTTTCTCTTCTTGTTTGATGTACGAAAATGGTTTTGCATAATAATCATTTTCTATTTTGATAAAATAATTACGCAAAAATTCCCTTTCTGTTTCTGTAAGGTACTTATTTGAGGATTTATTTTTGTCTTTTTTAATTAGAGTTTGATGCTTTTGTGGCGTTACTACAATCTTTTTATTTGGCTGAATTTTGTCGTCAGTAATGCCAATACTCAAAATATTATTTTTATACTTTTCAAAGATTACATCATTCAAAATAACACTACTACTATCCGTTCTAATCTCTACTTGGTGCTTGCCTTCTGTAACGTGAAACGAGTAAGTAGGATTTTGCATAATGCTCCAAAAAACAGGGTAACTATCCACTTTGATGTAGAAAACAGGTTGAATTTTACCATTTTTCACCACATACGGAGAGAACTGCGTAATAGAATCTTGTGCCACAAAACTTGTCTGATAAACGCTATTTTCAGGGTACAAAAATTTGTAATATTCCAAGCTATCCAGACGTTTTTCCCAGTCTGCATATTTTAGATTATCTTTGTGTTGTGTGCTATTTTTATCCAACTTAAAACCACGTTTCCCTTTACGTGAGCCGTAATATTTGCCCAAATATGGCATTTGAGGCGTTTTTTTGTCCTTAAATTGGTTGTTGATGGCGTATGCCGTAACGTCCACGTCAGCAACGGGTTTGTCATTATGGTCTAAAACAAGAATATCAATTTGTGCTTTTTGGTTAGGAAATACCTTTGTAGGCTGTTTTACAATGATTTTCAGCTCATTTTTATTCAAATCAATGGTGTATTCTTCCTTTATCATAGCACCATTTTTGGTGTTGATATTTGGATAGTTGCACGACACAAAATAATGTTTTTCAGTACGGTTTTTGTCTTCAAAAACAAGGTTTTCAGTAGTGAAAAAGCCTTTTTTGATACTTTTTTGGTCTTCAAAAATTTCATACCAAACAGGCAATAGAAGCGGATTTTTGAAAGCAATTTTTACGGAATCTTGATTGCGTTCTGTTACCAATGAAAATTTATCTCTATTATTTCCATAATTGAAAATTTCTTTATCAATATTTTCAATTTCATAATCCAAATTTTTATCAAAAGGGATTTTTGCAGGCAATTTCAAGTCTAGCATATTGATTTTTTGCACGCCAAAGGCATTTTTTGCGCTCACACGTACAGGCACACCTGCGCTTGCATTTGTACTTGCAGGAATTTTATAAGAAATTTTTAAACTATCTTTTAAGCCACTAATAAGCTCAATCTTGACAGGAAAGCGTTTATTGATACGTGTGGCAGTAAAATCTTGCTCAACACGTTTATTTTCAGCATTTGTAAAAATAACTTTTACATTGTAGCTCATATCAAAACCCTTAAAAATACTATCAGGAAGCACCAAAACGGTTTCTCCAATAGGTTCTAGTGCTTTTTGAGTGCGCCACAATTCATTAGGAATAAAAGCTGTTTTATTGGGGAAGTTTTTAATAGTTTGTTTGGTGATGATTATCTCTGTTTTTGCATCAGCAATGGGCAAATCATTGGCATCTTTGGCAGACAAATAAATCTTATTTTCAAGCGTAGGATAGTGTTCTGTATGCTCCAAACGTGCTTTATAGACAATTTCGTCCAATTCATAATCTTTGTATGTGAAACTTTCTTCAAAAAATCCATTTGAATTTTGAGGATTAAATTCAAAATTAGTTTTGCTATCTTTATCTTCACTCTCTTTCTCTGCCTTTAAATGCTCTTTATGACGCTTTTCATTATAAAAAAACAAATGACACTCTTGATTTTCTTTAAGTTTTAAGCTGTCGTGCAGAAACAATTTATATTCATAAAATCCCTTTTGGTAAGGTAAAATAGTAGATAACAGTGTGCTTTTATAATCTGTATTAGTAAAACCAACCAAATACACATAATAAGGACTTTCATCATATTTATTGTTGTACAAAACTGACATAAATTTCAGTTTTAGTGTATCTTTTGGCTTGTACATTGGCTTATTGAAGGCTATGTAATGTTTCCCTTTCTGAATATTATTTAGCTCTTCTTTTTTTCTTTCTTTTTCATATTCTTTATTATTTTTTATTTGTGCTCTAAATTTCTTATTAAAAGCCATTTTAGTAACTTTTTTGAAGTATCTAAACGGTTTTTTGATATATCTCCAAGGAAGTTGGAGGGTATAAAAATACAATTTTCCGCCAAAACTAGGTGTAGCGTAGGTTTTTTGGAGAGAATAATAATAATTGATATTTTGGTGTCTGACCTTCACAAAACCACTTTTACGACTTTTTAGGTCTTGGTAACTTTGCGTTTTCTTATCAAAAGAGATTTTTTTATTTTCTACAAAAACCTCCACATTATTGATAATATTTAGTAACGTGTCTGTAACAGCTATTTTTAAATCTCTATCATTCAAAACCAAATCAACCAAAATATTACTTACAGGCATATAAATCATAATTACTTGGTTTTCTTGCGTAAAAACTCTCAAATAATTACCCAAAGGCAGTTTTTTAGTATATTTATTTTCTGAAATCTCTTCAACAGTTTGATAACCTCTGTATCTATAATTATATCTTTGATTATCAGTATTTTGCACACTAATATCTTGTTTAGCAATAAAAGAATCCACAGGCTGCCCAAGATTTTTTATTTCAATTTTGTTGTATTGATTTTTGCACGCAAACTCCGCCTGCGCATCTGTAAGCTTATATATGTAGGCGTAATATGAATTTCTATTACTCTCTAAAAGTGTTTTTTTAGGTTTTTGCGCTAATAAATCAGCAGAAAAAAGTAACAAAATAAGTAAAAGTAAGGATTTGTTCATAGTGGTGTTTTTTTGATAGATTTTACAAAAACAAACGTCAAAATACTTTTTAAAGCATATTTGACGTTTATTTTGCTTAAATTGTCTTTATTCACAATTTATTAAAAATCAGCATTTTTTGGAGAACGTGGGAACGGAATTACATCTCTGATATTGGTCATACCAGACACAAACAGCACCAAACGCTCAAAACCCAGCCCAAAACCACTATGAGGTGCAGTTCCGAAGCGGCGAGTATCCAAATACCACCACATTTCATCTGTCGGAATATTCATTTCTTTCATACGAGTTTCTAATTTTTCCAAAATTTCCTCTCGTTGTGAGCCGCCAATAATTTCCCCTATTCCTGGGAAAAGTACGTCCATTGCACGTACGGTCTTATTGTCGTCATTTTGTTTCATATAAAATGCCTTAATATCCTTTGGATAATTGGTGATAATCACAGGCTTTTTGAAATGTTTTTCTACTAGAAAACGCTCGTGTTCAGACTGCAAATCAACACCCCATTTGACATCATACTTAAATTTTTTCTTTTTATAATGATTAGAATTAAGCAAAATTTCAATTGCTTCTGTATAGGTTACTTTTTCAAAATCATTGTTTACCACAAAATTAAGTTTTTCCAAAAGTGCCATAGGACTTCTCTCGTCCTCTTTTTTAGCTTTTTCTTCTTCCAAAAGACGTTCTTGCAAAATTTGCAAATCTGCACCACAATTATCCACAGCGTATTTTATGACGTATTTCATAAAATCTTCCGCAAGAGCCATATTGTCTTCTAGTTCAAAAAATGCCATTTCAGGCTCAATCATCCAAAATTCTGCCAAATGACGTGTTGTATTAGAGTTTTCAGCCCTAAAAGTTGGTCCAAAAGTATAGATATTTCCAAGCCCAAGAGCCATAAGTTCCCCTTCCAGTTGTCCAGAAACAGTTAAATGGGTAGATTTTCCAAAAAAATCTTCTTTGAAATTTATTGTTCCATCTTTATTTCTTTCTGGCTGGTTGAGGTCAAGTGTCGTAACACGAAACATTTCTCCTGCACCTTCTGCATCAGAAGCTGTAATAATGGGTGCATTGATATAATAAAATCCTTTGTCGTTAAAATATTTATGAACGGCATACGCCAAAGCGTGTCTAACCCTAAAAACAGAGCTAAAAACCGTTGTGCGTGAGCGCAAATGAGCATTTTCACGAATAAATTCTAACGAATGTTTGCGAGGTTGCAAAGGATAGGTTTCACCATCAGCCAAACCATAAATATGCACTTCTTTTGCAGCAATATCTCTGTCTTGCCCTTGTCCCACGGATTTTACGAGTGTACCTTTTATGCGTAAACACGCTCCAGTCCCAATTCCTTTGATATTTTCTTCAGGGATTTTGTCAAAATCCACGACAATCTGCAAATTACCTGCACAAGAGCCATCATTGAGGGAAATAAAGGCTAAATTTTTGTTAATTCTTCTGTTTCTTACCCAACCATTTACGGTAAAATCAGTATCAAAAGCGGTGCTTTCTAAAACTTGTTTAATGCTTGTTTTCATTGATATATGATGTGTGATGTATGATGTGTGATATATTTTATCAAATTTATTTTTATCATCATTTCACCAAATAATAGTTAATTGGGTTTATATTATATTTGATTTTTTTAACTTTGTCTTAAATTTCTTTGTATTTCTTAGTGCCTACTTGTGCTTTTCTGAGTGTTCTTAGTGTTAAAAAATTATTTTGTACTTGTACTAAGTACAATGAGTTCAAAACGCCTATTTTTGGCACGAGATTCTTCCGTATCATTGTTTGTGAACGGTTTTGTCTGTCCGTAGCCTTTACAAACAAAGTGTGTAACAGGAACTTTTTTACTTTTGAGATACACAAGCACAGAATTAG
>JAYVHJ010000165.1:0-10451 GCA_043771315.1 Raineyaceae bacterium | reverse complement strand
GTAATTGAATATAATTGTGATAATTTTATACAAAATTACAAAAGATACGCAATATTTTACATTGTTATATTTCTATAAAATAGTTTCTAAACATACTCTTACAGATGTGTTGTTTGTTTTCATCTTTTTAAAGTAGTATAGTTGTCCTAAGCACAAATATACTACTTTTTGTAAAGTTCCTTATCTCACTTCAAATTTATACCAACATACGCATTGGCTCTTCCAAATTAGCTTTTAATGCCTGCAAAAATGCTGACCCAGTTGCGCCATCAACGACTCTATGGTCGCAAGAAAGTGTTACTTTCATAATATTTCCTATTGCAAGCGCACCATTTTTGACAATAGCCGTTTCTTTGATGCCACCAACAGCCAAAATACAAGCATCAGGAGAGTTAATAATAGCAGTAAACTCATCAATTCCAAACATTCCAAGATTAGAAATTGTAAAAGTATTTCCTTCCCAATCTTTTGGTTGCAGTAATTTATTTTTAGCTTTTGCGCCCATTTCTTTCACTTCTGACGAAATAGCAGCAAGCCCTTTCATATCAGCAAAACGCACCACAGGCACAAGTAAGCCATCTTCTACAGCAATAGCAACACCAATATGTACGTGATTATTGTAACGGATTTTGTCGCCCAACCAAGAAGAATTTATTTTTGGGTGAAGTTTCAGTGCCATTGCAGTAGCTTTTATGACTAAATCATTAAAAGAAAGTTTGACAGGCGAAATTTCATTCAGGCGTGTACGTGCAACCATTGCGTTGTCCATATTTATTTCCATTGTGAGGTAAAAATGTGGTGCAGTAAATAGGCTTTCACCTAGTCTGCGGGCAATAGTTTTGCGCATTTGCGACACAGAAACCTCTTCAAAACTTTCTCCAATAAAATTATTTCCTTGTGAAGCACTTGTTTTCGCTACATTTTCAGCTATTTTCAGTTCTGTTTCATTTGATTTTACTTCTGTCTTTGCCGCTATTCTTGCAGGCTCTGCAAGTGGGTTAAACTGCTCAATATCAGCTTTTACAATACGTCCACCATCTCCGCTACCCTTAATTTGATTGATATTGTAACCCAAATCTTTTGCCATTTTGCGTGCCAAAGGGGAGATTTTCAAGCGTTCATCAGACGAATGTCCATTTGAACTTTCGTCAGAATTTTCTGATGAAGGAAGAGAAACCAACGGGTTTTCATTTGATTGAACAGGTGTAACTACATTATTTGCTACGTTTGCGCCATTTTGAGCATTTAATAATGCTTTGTAATCTGCATTTTTATCACCAATAACATACAAAACCGCATCAACAGGCACACTTCCGCCTGCCTCAATACCCAAATATAAAAGTGTACCACTTTCGTAGGCTTCTAGCTCCATAACGGCTTTATCTGTTTCTATTTCAGCTAGAATATCCCCTGCTTTTACGCTGTCGCCTACTTTTTTGAGCCACGCCACAATTACGCCTTCTGTCATTGTGTCACTCATTTTTGGCATACGTTCTATGCGTGCCTTAATAGAAGATGTATCAACAGCTACGCTACTTTGCGTTGCACTAGCAGAAATGCTTGCAGAAGCATTTTCTACAGGTTTTTCTAAGACTTTTTCAGTTGGTTTTACGTCTGTTTTTGTAGAAGTCTCACCATTTAAAAGGCTTTGATAATCTTCATTTGGTTTACCAATAATATATAAAATACCATCAACGGGGGCAGCTTTGCCTTTTTCTACACCAATATATAGGAGTGTACCACTTTCGTAGGCATCAAGTTCCATAGTTGCTTTGTCTGTTTCTACTTCTGCCACTACATCACCTGATTTGATAGTGTCACCGACTTTTTTGTGCCATTCTGCAATGACTCCTTCTGTCATTGTATCACTCATTTTGGGCATTCTGATGATTTCAGCCATAGTTTTAAGGTATTTTTAAGTACGTATTTAGTTGATTTTTTTTACTGTTTCTTATTGATTTTTAAGCGTATTTCTTGTACTTCTTCAACTAGTAAACTTGTAATTTTAGCAATAAATTCATTAGTTGCACCCTCCAAAATAGCTTTTTCTGCAATTCCAATACGCATATCTTCCACTGCCGTATCAATAATATTTTTCATATCACTGTAATGTATCAGACTTTCTGGATATGCATTTTCCATTATAACGCTATTTTTTATTGGTGATTTTTAGACGTATTTCTTGCACTTCTTGTACTGTCAAACTTGTAGCACCAGCAATATCTTTGTCTGAAAGTTCTAATTTTATCAAATTTTCTGCAATTCCAATACGCATATCTTCCACTGCCGTATCAATAATATTTTTCATATCACTATAATGTATCAGGCTTTCTTGATAGGCAACTTGCTGTTTTTCTGTCATTGCTGCAAATTCTGCTGTTTCAAAGGCTTTCTGGAAAATTTCCTCGTTCAAAATAGCTGGAATATTATCCAAATCTTCTAAATTTTTCAGAAAATAACACCATTTATCAAATTTTGTAACTAACTGATTTTCAGTCTTATTGAAAAGGGGCATTTGCAGAAATTTGAAATGCAATTTATCAAAAAATAAATCTCCATCTTGGTCTTTAAAGGCAACATCTCTACGAAATTTGTGTTTTTCCTCTCTTTCATCATACAAAAAATCCAAAATAGCCACAAAATAAATAGGCTCTAGTTTGAAATCCCATTGTCCTTTGAGTGATTGCTCACGGATAGCAAAAGTAGAATAAAACAAACTTCTATCTTTAAAATGCTTCATTTTTGCTTTTTGCATTTCCACAATAAACCGCTCTCCTGTCGCAGAAACACAATGAACATCAAAAATAGCTTTGCGCTCTTCTGCAAAATCTCCTAAATTTTCAGAATTACGGAAATCTAAAAACTTGATTTGATGATGTGGAGGCAATAATTGGTTTAAAAAATCAATCAAAAGGTCTTTATTTGCTTCTTCTCCAAAAAGTTTTTTAAAACCAAAATCAGTATAAGGATTGATAAATTTTGTCATCTTAGGAAGATTTTTTGTTGATTTTTTATTGACTTTTTCTAAAATTCCACTAAATATTTATTTACTAACCATTTGATAATGAATATATTGTATTTAATTCACCTAGCAACTGCTAGTTCACAACTCACCTAGCAACTGCTAGTTCATAATTATTCAAGCATAAAATTAGTAAAAAATATTACATAATAGATTTTTTTGTATAGAAATTCTTAGTTTTTTTGTAGATTTGCCTAACCCAAAAATAATTAACTGCAAAATATCAATAAAATTATGCAAAGAATTCAACAAAAAACTTCTTTATTTTGTTGAATACGTATGAAACAAATGCTTAATATCTCACAAATCCGCCAAGATTTTCCTATTCTTCAACAAGAAATATATGGGAAACCGCTTATATATTTTGATAATGCTGCCACCTCTCAAAAACCAAATGTCGTTATTGATGCTTTGAGTGGCTATTATCAGCATACAAATGCTAATATTCACCGTGGAGCGCATTTTTTGGCAAATAAAGCCACAGGCGAATACGAAGCAACAAGAGAAACTATCCGACAGATGCTCAACGCCACAAGTACAGAGGAAATTATTTTTACAAAAGGTACAACAGAAGGTATTAACCTGATTGCCAGTACGTTTGGGCGCAAGTTTATACAAAAAGGAGATGAAATTATTATCTCTACAATGGAACATCACTCTAATATTGTGCCTTGGCAGATGCTGTGTGAAGAAAAAGGTGCAATATTAAAAGTTATTCCTATTACTGATAGCGGTGAAATTATCTTAGAAGAATACAAAAAACTGCTTTCAGAACGCACAAAGCTAGTTTCTGTGGTGCATATATCTAACTCTTTGGGAACAATAAATCCTATCAAAGAAATAATTAGCCTTGCACATGCACAAGGTGCAAAGGTGCTTGTAGATGGCGCACAAGGCGTTGTGCATTTGGATATAGATGTGCAAGATTTGGATTGTGATTTTTATGTGTTTTCTGGGCATAAAATATTCGCTCCAACAGGAATAGGCGCACTTTTTGGCAAAAAAGATTTGCTTAATGAAATGCCTCCATATCAAGGTGGTGGAGAGATGATTAGCACCGTTAGTTTTGAAAAAACTACTTATAATGTACTTCCCTTTAAGTTTGAGGCAGGAACGCCCAATATTGCAGACGTGATTGCTTTCCGTTTAGCACTAGAATATATGAATAATTTAGGCAAAAAAAATATTGCAGATTACGAAAATTATCTTTTGGAATATGCTACAGAACGCATTACAGAGGTTTCTGGGCTGAAAATCATAGGAACTGCCCGAGAAAAAGCAAGTGTTATTTCTTTTGTTTTTGATGATATTCACCCTTCTGATATTGGTACTTTACTTGATAATCAAGGAATTGCGGTGCGCACTGGTTCACATTGTACGCAACCTTTGATGGAAAGATTGGGTATTTCTGGTACGACTCGTGCCTCATTTGCGGTTTATAATACAACAGAAGAAATTGATAATTTTATTGTTGCACTTCAAAAAACAGTAAAAATGTTGAGATAAGGAAAAGTACGAAGTAAGAGGTACGAAATACGAATGTAAAAATTTGATTATCAAGCGTTTTTATCTGCAGGGTATAAAAGCCTCTGTTATTGATGTTAAACGCATATTATTAGCAAAAATCAGTAACGTGGGTTTTTATACCCCACGAAAATAAACCTTGTTTATTCGTAAAAATATGAAAAATATCAAATCTTTTTTATTGGGTTTTAGCTTGTTTTTGAGCGGGTTATTTTGCCTAACTTCTTGTCAAAATAATGCGCAAACAGTGCCGTTGGCATTTGGATATGAGTTTTTCCCATTAGAAATTGGGCGTTATGTCATTTATGAGGTGCAGAAAACTAATTATCCTTCTAATCAGCCTATTATTAGAGAAAATTATCAGCTAAAAGAAGAAGTTGTAGACACTTTTACAAGTGCCTCAAAAATTAAATTATACGTTTTGGAGCGTTATGTACGTGCAGATGAAACGCAAAATTGGAAAATAGACTCCGTTTGGGCTGCCTCTCTTAGCAATAATCAAGGAATTAGACAAGAAAATAATATTTCATTTGTCAGACTTACGTTTCCGCTAAAAGATAAATTAGTTTGGAATGGCAATTTTTTTAATAGTAATCAAAGAGAAGATTATCAAATAGAAGATTTTAATAAGCCTTTGGTTATCAATAAATTGAATTTACCTAAAACGCTAAAAGTACAACAAATAAATGATTCATCACTTGTGCGCCTCACACGCAGAAGTGAGATTTACGCAGAAAATATTGGGATTGTGGCTATTGACGAAACACAGGTTTTTTATAAAAGTGATAGCCAAAATATAGGAAAGGGAATTATTGATTTTGGAAAAATTATTAAGCAAAGAATTATAGCGTATGGCAAAAAATAAGGTGCGAAGTGTGAGGTGTGAGGTAATATCTTGATAATTAACGTGCTATACCAACTAAAAAAACCGTAAAATCTTACGGTTTTTTTAGTTATAATTATGTTTTACAAATTACATATCATTTTTGTTTTCGTGAGGAATCTCCTCTATTTCTTTCTCTACATTCCGCAAATCTTCCCGCACTAAGCGTTCTATATTCGCATCTAACTCTTTGCTAGTGAGCAAGTTCATTAGTTTTTCACGTGTTGCAAGCAGCTTATCTTTGTTTATGTTGGGCATAATTTTATATTGAATTATTTAATTGCGTAAAAAGTATAGACACATTGTTTTTAAGTATTGTTTAGCAGTTGCATACCTCAAAAATAGTAAAAAACTTGTTTGTAACAAACTTTTATTAGTTATTTTTGTGTTTATTTGTAAAAAAATAATGTTAGTTTCCTTTATCTTATTGATTATCAAACTACTTAAAAATACTATCTAAAATTTCTATTTAATGAAAAGAAAGACTTTAATAATTATCTGTATGGTTTTTTTGAGTGCTGTTTTTGCACCAAAAAAAGCTATTTCTCAAGTTGTTCCAATATTTACGGCACAAGATAGCCTGCGTGGTACACTTTCACCTTTGCGCACTTGCTTTGATGTAACTTATTATGATATTTCGCTTCGTGTTATTCCGAATGAGAAGAAAATATCTGGGAAAAACACTATTCATTATCTTGTAAAGGCAGATTTCAAGAAAATACAGTTAGATTTGTTTGAAAATCTTGCTATTGAAAAAATCTTATATCATAACAAACCCCTCAAATTTACGAGAAATGGCAATGCTTTTTTTGTTGATTTTGACGACATTCAGAAGAAAAATAAGCGTGATTCTTTAACTATTTTTTATGCAGGAACGCCCACAGAGGCTAAAAATGCTCCTTGGGACGGTGGCTTTTCGTGGAAAAAAGACAACGACAAAAACGACTGGATTGGGCTTAGTTGCGAGGGAATTGGCGCAAGTCTTTGGTTTCCTAACAAAGACCACCTTTCTGACGAGCCTGATAATGGCGTTCGTGTGGCTTGTGAAGTGCCTTCTGACCTAATTTGCGTGTCTAATGGCAAACTTTTTAGCACACAAAAACTCTCTGATAATTACACTCGTTACGACTGGCGCACCTCTTACCCTATCAACAACTATAATATTACGCTAAATATTGGTAAATATGTTCATTTTGAAGACATTTATATGGCAGAAGATGAAACAAAACTTGCCTTAGATTACTACGTGATGCCCTATAATTTGGAGAAAGCAAAAAAGCAATTTGAGCAAGTAAAACCTATGCTGAAGTGTTTTGAACGCTATTTTGGTAAATATCCGTTTTGGAATGATGGCTATGCGCTGGTAGAAACACCATATTTAGGAATGGAACATCAAGGTGCTATTGCCTATGGAAATAAGTACCAAAATGGCTACAATGGGCGTGATTTGAGCGCATCTGGTGTGGGAATGATGTTTGATTTTATTATCATACACGAGAGTGGACACGAATACTGGGGCAATAACCTAAGTGCGCAAGACCACGCAGAAATGTGGCTTCACGAGGCTTTTACGACCTATTCAGAGGTGCTTTATGTGGAATGTCTATTTGGAAAAGCGCAGGCGGATACCTACGTAAATGGGTATAAAAAAATTGTTGCTAATGAAAAACCTATGCTTGCGCCTTTGGGCGTAAATGCTGATGCGCCAGGTGATATTTATTTTAAAGGGGCTTTGATGCTCAACACTTTACGTAATATTTTGAATAATGATAAACTTTGGTTTGATATTTTGAAAGGTTTGCAAAAAGATTTTTCTATGAAAACAACCAACACAAAAGAAGTTATCAATTATATCAATAAAAAAGCAAAAAAAGATTTGACTTATTTCTTTGATGAATATTTGAAATATGCCAAAATTCCTACGTTAGAGTATTATTTTGAAGATGATAAAACAAATAAAGGTGATAAAATATTGTTTTTTCGTTGGAATAGTAACCAGAAAAATTTTGCTATGCCTTTGATAATCAACAATAAAACTATTTCAGCAACAACAAACTGGCAAAGTACCAAAATACCAAAAAATAATGTTGCAAGCACTTTTAATGGATTAAATGAGCTTTTGACAAGGTATTATATTAGAATTAGGGAAGTGAAAGAGTAATAACAAATTTTCCAAATCTTTAAGATTTAGAAAATCTAGGAGTTTTTGGGATATTTTTTAAAATAAATTTGCAAAGTACAAAAAAAAACATCATTTTTGCAGTCCGTTTGTAATGATAGCTAAATAATTGCTATTCATTGTATTCAGGTAAAATATTAGGGGCAAAGTCCGCAGATAAAAATACAGTAAAAAATACAAAAAATAGATATTAAATAGCTATAATAATGAACCCAATAATTAAATTTGTAGAGGCAGAATTTGCTTCAAGAAGAAATGACTTGCCTAAATTTAAGGCTGGCGACACTATCAACGTACACGTGAAAATCAAAGAAGGTGCAAAAGAGCGTATTCAGCAGTTTCAAGGTGTAGTTATTCAACGCCGCAACCCAAATAGTTCTGGTGAAATGTTTACAGTACGTAAAGTTTCTAATGGTGTGGGTGTAGAAAGAATTTTCCCTTTGCTTTCTCCAACTGTGGATAAAATTGAGCTTATCCGTGAGGGTAAAGTACGTCGTGCAAGATTATTCTACCTACGTGGTAAAATGGGTAAAGCAGCTCGTATCAAAGAAAAAGTAAAACCAATTGCTACAAAAGGTAAAGTAGCAGTAGCAAAATAGTTTTTTCAATTACGAATTAACAATTACGAATTACGTTTTTCTAAGCATTTTTCGTATAAAAAAAGTCTTTCAGAAATTATATTTTTGAAAGACTTTTCTGTAATATCTTCATTCACAACTCATAACTCAAAATTCACAACTCAAAATGAAAATCCTTGCTGTCGGCAAAAATTATGCTAATCATATTGCAGAAATGAAAACTGAATTTGATAAGTTTTCTGGTGAACCTGTTGTTTTTTTGAAACCTGATACTGCTTTGCTGAAAGATAATGCGCCATTTTATTATCCAGAATTTAGTCAAGATGTGCATCACGAAGTAGAAATTTTGATTAAAATCTGTAAAGAAGGTAAAAATATTCAGGAGAAATTTGCCCATAAATATTATGAAGAAATAGGCATAGGTATAGATTTTACAGCAAGAGATATTCAGGCAAAACTCAAAGCAAATAGTTATTCGTGGGAAATTGCAAAAGGATTTAATGGCTCTGCACCAGTTTCTTATTTTGTGCCAAAAACTGATTTTTTAGATTTACAAAACATCAATTTTAGCCTAAAAATCAATGATGAAATAAGGCAAGAAGGCAATACTTCTCTAATGATTTTTAAAATTGATTATATTATTGCTTATCTTTCTAGGTATTTTACCCTAAAACAAGGTGATATTATCTTTACTGGCACGCCTGCAGGGGTTGGTGCAGTCAAAGTTGGCGACAAACTTTCTGCTTTTATTGAAGACAAAGAAATGCTTACTTTTGAGGTAAAATAAATAGTAATATGAAAATAATTTTTATGGGAACACCAGAATTTGCGGTAGCAAGTTTGGATATTTTGGTGAAAAATAATTACAATATTGTTGCAGTTATCACTGCACCCGACAAACCTGCTGGGCGTGGCAATGAGTTGCATCAATCAGATGTGAAAAAATATGCACTTGCTAATAATTTACCTATTTTGCAACCAACTAACTTAAAATCACCTGATTTTTTGCAGGAATTAAAAAATCTTAATGCTGATTTGCAAATAGTAGTGGCATTCCGTATGTTACCTGAAATAGTATGGTCAATGCCGCTCAAAGGAACTTTTAACCTTCACGCTTCACTTTTGCCAAAATTTAGAGGTGCAGCACCTATCAACTGGGCAATCATCAATGGAGAAACAGAAACAGGTGTTACAACTTTCTTTTTACAACAAGAAATAGATACAGGAAATATTATTTTGCAACAAAAAGAGCTAATTTATAAGACTGATAATGTTGGTGATTTATATGCTCGTCTGATGAAAATAGGCGCAGAACTCACGCTCAAAACTGTTCAAAAAATAGAAAAAAACGATATTCAGCCACAAATACAAACAGGCACGCCCACACACGCTCCTAAGATTTTTAGAGAAACTTGCCAAATAGATTGGAATAAAACCTCCAAAGAGATTTATGATTTTGTACGTGGTTTGTCGCCTTATCCTGCTGCTTGGACAACACTTAAAGGCAAAAATTGTAAAATCTATGCTACTGAAATTATTGACAATTTAGAAGAGATTTCAGAGAATAATATAAATAATAGTAACAAAGATATTGTTATTGGAGAATTTTTTATTGCAGAAAACAATAAAAATATTTATTTTAAAACAAAAGATAACTTCTTAAAAATAAAAGAATTACAATTAGAAGGCAAAAAAAGATTATTAGTAGAAGAATTTTTGAGAGGATTTAAAATATGAAGAAAATTGATGTTTGTTTTTCACCAGAATTACTACCAAAATACGAAGTTAAGGATAAAATAGTTGTGGTAGTAGATATTTTGCGTGCTACCTCGTGTATGGTTACTGCGCTTGCTTGTGGTGTAGCACAAATAATTCCTGTAATGGAAGTGGAAGAATGCAAAGAATGGCAAAGAAAAGGTTTTTTGGCATCTGCAGAAAGAGATGGCAAAAAAATTGAAGGTTTTGATTTGGATAATTCTCCATTTTCTTACCAAAATCCAGCCTTAATAGGTAAAACTATTGCACTCACAACTACTAATGGCACTTTAGCTATAAAAAAATCAAAAGATGCCACGCAAATAATTATAGGTGCATTTTTAAATATATCTGCTATTGTTGCTTACCTCAAAAAAGAAAATAAGGATATTTTGGTACTTTGTGCAGGTTGGAAAGGGAAAGTAAATTTGGAAGATACAATGTTTGCAGGTGCGCTTGTAGAGGCTTTGCAGGCTGATTTTGATGTCGCAACTGATGATTCTTTAATGG
>JAYVHJ010000164.1:0-19953 GCA_043771315.1 Raineyaceae bacterium | reverse complement strand
GTGCCTCCTCCGCTAATAATAATACGTTTCATGTGGTTATTTTTCGTTCCCCACGTTCCACGTGGGGTTATGATAGTTCAACCCTTTCAGGGTTGTTTTTCGTATTTTTTTATTACTAAAAATTTGATTATCAATATTTTGTATTTACTTCACACCTCAAACAAATTTCTCTAATTGCTTGACAAGTATAGAAAAATCTTTTGGATAAGGTGCTTCTACAGCAATTTCTTTTTCGTTCATATCCAAAAAAACTATCTTTTGAGCGTGCAAAGCAACTCTATGCGTGATTGGTTGCTCTTCTGTATCTTTTTTAAGATGAAATTTTTTCTTAAAAGTAGATAAGAAAATATGTTGTCCGCCATAGCTTTCATCTCCTGCAATGGGCGCACTCAAACACGCCAAATGTATGCGTATTTGGTGCATACGTCCTGTGTGAGGTTTGCATTCTACAAGTGTATGTTCTTTGAAGATTTTTATGGTGTTGAAGGTTGTGAGAGCAAGTTTTCCTTCTTTTTTTGAGATGGTTACGAGTCCTTTTTTAGAGAGTTTTAGTATAGGCAAATCCACTATTGTTTCCTTAAAATCACGTTGTCCTTTGGCTAATGCGTGATAAACTTTGGTTACTTTTCGTTTCTGAAAAAGTAGCGTGAGATGCTTGTAAGCATCATTATGCTTAGAAATAACCATTACACCAGACGTTTCTTTATCTAGGCGGTGGCAAGCCTGCGCAGCAGGGCAATAAGTACGTGCCATAGACAAAATACTAGGGCTAGTTTTTGTGGCGTGGCGTTCGCTCAAAGTAGAAACAAAGGGCGGTTTGTTGATAAGAATATAATTGTCATCTTCATATAAGATGAGGTCTTTAAAACTGTTTTTTGACATTATTTTTGTTATTTCACTTTGAAAAAGCGTAATTCGTAATTGATTTATTATTTAATTTCTTCAAAATCAACAAAATCATCATCATTTTGGATATTATTATTTTTCTTTTTTTGTTGATTATTAGGAATATCAAAAGAAAAATCTCCTTGCTGATAAGTATTTGTATTTTGTGTGTTATCTGCTTGATTTTGTGCTTGTTGTGCAAATTTTTGGATTTTCTTTTCTATTTTTTTCACCAAAAAAGTCATCAAAAACATAAAAATCCATCTTCTGAATACATACATCAAAATCAAAACTAAAAAAATCCATTTCCACATAAAAAAATTGTTTTAAGTGTATTTTTAAACTTGTGCAAAGATACAAAAAATAGTGTTAATTTAACCAAATGTACTACTATTATTAAACCATTATTATTCAATTTAAACAATAAATCAACAAAAAACCTTAATAAAATGGTAAAGGTAGGCTATTTAGAAGGCTATACCAAACTTCCCCCAATTTTTTGATAATATAAAAGTCAGAAATTAAATAATTTTAAATATCTCCGCCCTACACTCACCACAAAGTCATTCATAATTGTTTTTTGTTTTTTTTGAAATAAATAGTAAATTTGCATTTATTAGGTTAAAAGAAGTGTATTGTATTCACTCACAATTCATAAATCACATTTCACAACTCAAAACAATGGAAGAAGAAATTAAGATGTTTTTAGATGAAGCTAAGGCTTTGATGCAAAAATCTATAGAACACACAAGCAACGAATTTGGCAAAATACGTGCAGGAAAAGCTAGTGCAGCAATGCTTGAAGGCTTATTTGTTAATTATTATGGCTCTCAAACGCCTATCAGCAATGTGGCAACTATCAACACGCCAGATGCTCGTACACTTACCATAAAACCGTTTGAAAGAACGCTGATTGGTGAAATTGAAAAAGCTATCAAAAATAGTGATTTGGGCATAAATCCACAAAATAATGGTGAACAAATCATTCTTACTGTACCACCCCTTACAGAAGAACGCCGTAAAAATCTTGTAAAACAAGTGAAACAAGAAGCAGAAAATGGCAAAATAAGCATCAGAAACGTAAGAAAAGACATCAATGAATCTCTGAAAAAATTACAAAAAGAAGGTGCAGCAGAAGATGCCATCAAAGGGGCAGAAGATGAGGTACAAAAATATACCAACGGTTTTATCTCCAAAATAGACGAGCTAGCCAACCACAAAGAAGCAGAACTTTTGAAAGTCTAATTTTTTGATTATAAGCATTTTACACTATGTAAAATAAAAAATTTCATATAGAAATATGCTAAGGCATATTCTTATATGAAATTTTTACATTTGTATTCATTCACAGTTTACAATTCACAATTAAATAAATTCTGTTACAGTTTCCAGTTTCACACCTCGTGAGCCTTTGACCAAAAAAGCCATATTTTCAAATTTTTTGTCTTGCAACCAATTATGTAAAGAAAATTTATCAGCAAAATAATAAGCATTTGGGTTGCTTAGAAGTGCTTTTTTAATCATTTCTCCATAAAAAACCACCACATCAAAGCCTTTTTCTGCTACAAGTTTGCCTAAATTTTCGTGTTCTGTATCTGTATAAATCCCCAGCTCGTACATATCACCCAAAATAACCGCTTTTTTGGGATAATTTAGCTCTGCAAAATTATTGATAGCCTGCTTCATAGAACTAGGATTTGCGTTGTAAGCATCTAAAATAATAGTTTTATTATTATCTTTTTGGATAATTTGAGAACGGTTGTTACTTGGCAAGTATTGCATCAAAGCAGTAGCTATTTCTTTATTAGAAACTCCAAAAAAACTACCAATACAAGCTGCAGTAGCAATATTATTGAAATTATATTTGCCTATAATTTGTGTTTTGATAGGCTGAATTTCATTAGTAATAACATTAAAGATTTCACCAAAAACAACACTCAAAAACGGATTATTTTCTGTAATTTCCGCCTGAAAATGGTCGTTTTTTTGGGGATACGTAATGATATTTTTGAGTTGTTTTTTTGTAGCAATTTCTAATAAATCATCTTCTAAAGTATTAACAAAAACTGTTCCATTATTGGAACGAAGATAGTCGTAAAGCTCCGCATTGGCATTTTTTACGCCTTCAATGCTTCCAAAACCTTCCAAATGGTCAAGACCGTTGTTGGTGATTACGCCAAAATCTGGTTGCGCAATCTGGCAAAGTTGCATAGTTTCTTGAGCGTGATTTGCACCCATTTCTATCACCGCCATTTGCGTATTATTGCTAATTTTGAGCAAAGTAAGTGGCACGCCAATATGATTATTGAGATTTCCTTCTGTACAAGTAGTTTTATATTGTTGCGTTAAAATAAGTGTCAAAAGTTCTTTTGTGGTTGTTTTGCCATTTGAGCCACAAACCGCAATGACTTTCAAATTATTCTCCACGCCTAATGTGCGTCTGTGATGGGTAGCAAGGCTTTGCAAAGTCTGCAAAACGTCATCAACCAAAATAAAACGCTCATCTAGTTGGTGAGCAAATTTAGCATCATTTTTGTCCAAATCATCTTTCAACAAAATGGTTTCGTCAATAATTGCATATTTTGCACCCTTGCTAAGTGCCTCTTCTGCAAAAAGGTTTCCATTAAAATTAGTGCCTTTCAAGGCAAAAAACAAAGAATTTGGAATTATTTTTCTTGTATCTGTTGATATTATGGGAAATTGTACGTATTTTTGATATAAATCCATCTTTTTGAAGTGTGAGGTGTATTTTTAATAAGCAGGATATAAAACCCTGCTCTAATGATATTAAACACATATTATCTAAACAAAAATCAGTAACGTGGAGTTTTATACACCACGAACTCTACAAACCGTAATTCGTAATTGATAATTCGTAATTGATAAATTTTTATGCTCAAATATACTGCTTTTTTGCTTATTTTTTGTGGAAATATTGCCTTAAATATTTTTACTTTGACTACTGTTTCTGCGCAATTTGCGTTTAAAAGTGATTATAACCCACCTGTTTTTGGCAAAACTAATGCTTTAACAAATGCTTGGGCAGGCGGTCTGAATGCTATGCAATATTCTACTATTGACCTTAATTTGGACGGAATAGATGATTTGCTCACTTATGACCGTAGCACAAACTTACTAAAACCTTTTGTAAGAGAAAACGGACAACTTATTTATAAGCCTGAATACATCAAAAAATTCCCTGCGGATATACGTAATTGGGTGCTTTTGCGAGATTTTAATAATGATGGCAAAAAAGATATTTTTACACATACTTCCGCAGGTGTGAGAGTTTTCAAAAACATCTCTACAACGGCAACAGGGCTACTTTTTGAAAGTTTTTCTAACTTGCTTTATACCACCACAATGGATCAAAGCCCTAATTTTACTTACAATTTGCCCGTAGAATCAACGAGTATTCCAGCTATTTTGGATTTAGATGATGATGGAGATATGGACATTGTGTTTTTAGACAATCACAACGGTTATGTAGAAGTGCATCAAAATAGAAGTATACAACTTTATGGGAATGCTGATGCGTTGGAATTTAGGCGTTTGAATATTTGTTGGGGAAATTTCAAGATAAATGATTTTAATTGTAATTTGATGAATTTTGATTTGCTTTGCCCTACTGATTACCCTCTAAGAATAAAAAAAGAGCAAATAAAAGAGTATTTGCCTATGCCAATGTTGAAAGGGGAAATTAAAAAATACCAAGACTTCAAAGATAAAACTACTGGAATGAAAAATATCCAACATAGTGGCGGAAGTCTTACTATCTTAGATATCAATGGAGATGGGAAAAAAGATGCTCTCACGTCTTCTATTGGCTGTAATAGTTTGTCTATGCTCCTAAATTCTACCAATAATTTGGGCGCAAGTTTTCCAAGTCGTACCACTAATTTTCCTGCTAGCAAGCCTGCCACTTTCCCTACTTTCCCTGCTGCTTATTATGAAGATTTGGATAATGATGGCAAAAAAGACCTTGTAGTTAGTCCTAATGTATATTTTGATGATGCTAATAATATTGATTTTGCAACCTCTAATTGGTATTATAAAAATACGGGAACAGCAACTTTACCCGTTTTTACCTATCAAAACAATGATTTTCTGCAAAATACAATGATTGATGTAGGCGCAGATGCTGCTCCTGTTTTTGCAGATTTTGACAATGATGGAGATTTGGATATGTTCGTAGGAAATGCAGGAAAACCAGAAACAACTAATAATAACCTTCATGTAGCAAGAATAGCCCTTTTTGAAAATATTGGTACAAAAACAGAAGCCTCTTTTAAGCTAAAAACTGATGATTATTTAATGCTTTCTACTAAAAAAATGCGTCTTTTGAAGCCATTTTTTGCAGATTTCAATAATGATAAAAAATTAGATTTTGCCTTTGTGGGTTACTCTACAAATGACGTAGGAGAAGAAACAAGCAATATTCAATACATAGAAAATACTGGAATACGCACTGGTGGATTTGTTTTTGATATTCAAAATACAAAAAATTATGATTTTACTTTTTTTAATAGTGAACTTCCTTATTTGTTTGATGCTGACAAAGATGGTGATTTAGATGTGTTAGTAGGCAAAGCAGCTGGCGGAATTTCTTATTATAAAAATACAGGAACAACACAAAATCCTGTTTTTATTCTTTCAAATAGTGCTTTGGGAGCTATTCCAAGTGGTTCTTCAATGCGACAAAGCCGCCTTTGTGTGGCAGACCTTAATTTGGACGGAAAAGATGATTTGATTGTAACCAATAATACTGGAAAAACTACTGTTTATGGTGCTTTTCAAGATAATTTTGAGGGAGTTTTTGTAGCTACTGAAAATATTTTAGTTCCAAATGATGGCTCTGCTAATACTTTTACGGCTTTTGGTAATTATCTCACGCCTGCGGTGGCTGATTTGAATGGTGATAATCTTAAAGAAATAATTATTGGTACGTATGGTGGTGGTTTACATATATTGCGAAATAGCAGCGTGAGTGGCGGTATTTTACCTCCTGCACCTACATATACAGTTGGGATTTACCCAAATCCTACAAATGATGATACATTTTTTATTTACTTAAAAGAAGATGCACAAATAGATGTTTTTGATACTACAGGGCGCAAAATCTTGACTAATATCACCATAAAAGCAGAAAAAGAAGAAGCAATATTTCTTACAGGGCAACCACAAGGTATTTATCTCGTACATATACGTACAAGCACGCAAACAATGGTCAAAAAAGTAGTGGTAACGAAATAAAGAAGAAATTTAGTGTTTAGATTTTCCAAATCTTTAAGATTTGGAAAATATAAACACTAAACATACGCCTCATTCCCAAGTAAATACACGACAAAACCCAAGTGTAAGCAATAATAGAAATATTAGTATCAGTATTAGTACCACCCCAAAACACGAAGTAACCCCCAATTATTGCCACAGAAAGCAATAATAAATAAATAGTAAACCATTTTTTATAACCATAAGTTAGCCACAACATAATAAAATCTAATATTTGCCACCCACCTAGTACTGGTAAAAGTACAAATAAGAACATTGAGAAAATAATGCTTCCTCCACATATAAGGCAAATAATAATTAGCGCAAGTTGCACATAATAGTTTATTTTTTGGTCGCTGTCCATTTGATTTACTGTCATTTTGTGTGTAATTTTAAAGGTATGGTTTTTCCAAATCTTAAAGATTTAATTTTAAGGAAGTGTTCGCTCTAAGCGAACACTTCCTTTGACCAAAAAATTTTTATACTTTTCCTTCTCCAAAAAGCACTTTATTTGTTTTTCCACGCACTTTCTTACAAAGTTCTGCATCTGTTATCAAAGAAATGCCATAAGAAGGTAACATATATTTTAATGTGGTTTGCCAAGCATCTGTGTTTAGTTCCTCTTTAAAACATTTTTTCATCAAATCAAGCATAATAGTAACAGCCGTACTTGCACCAGGAGATGCACCCAAAAGTGCCGCAAACGAACCATCAGCAGACGACACTATTTCTGTTCCAAACTCTAATTTGCCACCTTCTTTGTCATCTTTTTTGATGATTTGCACTCGCTGACCTGCCACCACAAGTTCCCAATCTTCAGTTTTTGCATCAGGAAAATACTCTCTTAGTGCCTGCATTCTGTCTTCCATAGATTGCGTAACCTGTTCTACCAAGTATTTTGTTAGAGGCAAATTGCGGAAACCAGCCGACAACATAGGAAACATATTGCCAAAATCAACAGAAAAAGGCAAATCAAAATAAGAGCCATTTTTCAAAAATTTTGTAGAAAAACCTGCATAAGGACCAAATAGAAGCTCTTTTTTGCCATTTATCATACGTGTATCTAGGTGTGGCACAGACATAGGTGGCGCACCTACACTAGCTTTGCCATAGACTTTTGAAGCGTGTTTAGCAATAACTGCCTCATTATTGCATTTGAGCCACTGCCCACTAATAGGAAAGCCACCAAAACCTGCCCCTTCTGGAATATCAGATTTATCCAAAAGCGGAAAAGCACCACCACCAGCACCTACAAACACAAATTTACCATAAACAAATTCCTTAGAATCATTTTTCAAGTCCTTGATACGAAGTTTCCAATAAGACTGATTTTCTCCATTTTCATCTTTTTTATCTATTTTCTCCAAATCTCTGATTTCGTGGCTCAAAAATAAAGAAGTATCTTCTTGTCTATCCAAATACGCAAACATTTCTCTTGCCAATGCACCAAAATTGATGTCTGTACCAATATCCATTTTGGTAGCAGCTACTTTTTCGTTAGGATTGCGTTTTTCCATTACAAGTGGCATCCATTCTGTCAAAGTTTTGATGTCTTCAGAATACTCCATACCTTCAAAAAGGGCATTTTCTGTAAGCATTTGGTAGCGTTTTTTGAGGAAAGCTACATTTTCTTCACCCCAAACAAAGCTAATATGAGGAGTTTTATTAAGAAAATTACGAGGATTTTTGATGTATTTTCTTTCTAACAAATACGCCCAAAACTCCTTAGAAATTTCAAAAGAGGAAGCAATTTTGAGAGCTTTGCTGATGTCAATGTCGCCTGCATCATTTTGAGGGGTATAATTCAGTTCACAGAAAGCAGAATGCCCTGTACCTGCGTTGTTCCACGCATCAGAACTTTCCATTGCGACATCTTCCATACGCTCAAAAATGGCAATTTTAGCATCTGGCATCACTTGCTTGAGCATCACGCCAAGTGTTGCACTCATCATACCTGCGCCCACAAGGACAACATCAAAAGTGTCGTTAATGACTTCGTTATAGTCGTTTTTATTTTCTTCTTCGTTCATTTTGAGAGGATTTATAGGAAATTGTTAGAGGTTTTTAACTAAAAAAAGTTACGCAAATTTACGTAACTTTTTTAGTATTCTATTAAAATCTGATAAACTTTGTATTGAACTTTGTATTTCTTAGTGCCTACTTGTGCCTTGCTTGGTGTTCTTAGTGTTAAAAACAAAAAATGTTTACTCAAACAAAAAACTAACATTTTGCTTGATATTTGGGTGCAGACTAAGTGCCACAGGACAAGTATGAGCTACATTTATTAGTTTTTGCTGATTTTCAGGGCTGAAATCAAGGTTTTTAGGGAATTTAAAATCAATTTTAATCTCAATAATACGTCTTGGAAGGTCAGCAGACATTATTTTTGTTGTTTCGTATGTGATTTTTTCTTCTGAATTTTCAAGAGCAATATTATTTTTTGATGCAAAAATCCCCATAATAGTCATCATACAGTTACCTAATGCTGCCGCTACAAGGTCTGTAGGTGAAAATGCTTCTCCCTTGCCGTTGTTATCTGTGGGTGCATCAGTAAAAATAACCGTTTTTGATTGCAAATGTATTGCTTTTGTGCGTAAAGTACCCTCGTAATTACTTTGAATAGTAGCCATATTTGAGTTGTGAGTTATAAGTTGTGAATTTTGAGTTAAATACAAAATAATTCATTTTGATATTATATAAAAAATCAAAGACTTTGGTCATAATAACAAAAAAAGCACTTACAGATTATTTGTAAGTGCTTTTGCTCCTTTCCTTGGGCTCGAACCAAGGACCCCCTGATTAACAGTCAAGTGCTCTAACCAGCTGAGCTAGAAAGGAATCTGGTATGACTTTAATTTTAGGTATTTTACTAGATTTAAACATTGTTTATACCTATAGCGTTTAAAGTGATACAAAAGTACGCTATTTTTATTTAACTTGCAAATTTTTTGCTACTTTTTTTTTATTATTTTTGTGCTTTTTTAATAAAAAATCTAAAAAATATTGATTATCAAGGAATTAAATTTTCAGTTTTTGGTGATTTTTTCGTGTTTTTAAGACTATTATCAGCATCAACATTGTCAGTAACTTCTTTTTGTTCTGTTTCAATTAGTGTTTCTGGCAATATTTTTTTAGGTTGAGCAAGCGGAATAGTAAAAATGAATTTACTTCCCTTTCCTTCCTCACTTTCTATGCGGATAGTTCCGCCGTTTTTTTCTATAAATTCTTTGCACAAAATCAGCCCCAAACCTGTTCCCGTTTCATTTTCTGTTCCTTTGGTACTGATACGTTTGTCTATGTGGAAAATACGGTCTTGCACAGCTTGCGAAATACCTACTCCAGTATCACAAACGCTGATTTCAGCAAAATCTTCTACCACTTTTGCCAAAAGTTTTACCTGACCTTTCGCAGGTGTAAATTTAAGTGCATTTGAGATCAGGTTACGAATTACAGTATTTATAGAATTGATGTCGGCACGCACCAAAATATCTTTTTTCACCTCCATAGTTAGCTCAATTTGCTTGTTTTTAGCTGTAATATCCAATAATTGCATATTATTTACCAAAAGTTCTCTTACAGAAATATTAGTATTTTTAAATTCTATTACACCCATTTGTGAGCGAGACCAAGAAAGGACATTTTCAAGCAAACTATACAAATTTTTGACAGATTTATTCAAGCTACCACTCATAAACAGGATATCATCTTTTGTCATATCGTCCAAATGATTGGTCATAATGCTCAAAAATGCCGTTAGGGAGTTGAGAGGACCTTTTATGTCGTGTGCGAGAATAGAAAAAAAGCGGTCTTTTGTGCTATTTAGTTCTGCAAGATTTTTGTTTTGTATAGCAATTTTATCTTGCTGATTTAAAAGTTCTTTATTTTGCATTTGAAGTTCTGCTTGCGCCTCATTTATCCTATTTTGCAATACTTCTTTTTGTTTTTCAACACTTGCAATGCGCCAACGAACAATCACATAAATTATTCCACCGACTATTAGTGTAATAACCATATAAAACACATTAGTACGCCAAAAAGGTGCTTCTATTTCAAAAGGATAAATCAAATGTGAGTTAGAAAGTTCACCATTGATATTGATATAAACCTTAAATTGGTAGTGTCCTGCACTCAAATTGGTATAATCCGCTTGTGAGCTAGTGCTAGGCGGAGAAAGTGTTTCATCAAGCCCATCTAGTTTCCATTGATATAATATTTTGCCCGCAGTTTGATAATCAAATGCCTCAAAATTAAAAGAAATATTATTTTGATCATAGGGCAAAACAAGGTTTTGAGGTACATAATTCCAGTCTGCTACACCAGAATTATATTCATTCATAGGGCTTTCTGTCCACTTTATGTCTTTAAAAAACAACCTTACTTTTGTGAGATAAATAGGGGGACTAAGGTTAATAGGCTTCTCCAAATTAGGAGAATAACGTACAACTCCATTGATAGTTCCAAACCATAAATTACCCATTTTGTCTTCATAAGAAGCATTTGTGTTATTTTCCGACCCAGAAAAACCATCACTTTGCCCAAAACTCCTTACACCAGTAACCTCTCCTTTTGCGCTCAAACTAATACAATCAATACCTCGTTGTGTGCCAAGCCAAATATTTTTTTTCTTATCCAAAAGAATAGAATAAATAGTATTTGAAGAAATTTCTTTGATATAATTGATGTGGCTAGCTTTTTGAGTTTCAGTTTTGCGCTCTCGTGCCGTTACGAAAGTCGTAAAATCATTGTTATTAAAGCGTGCCAAACCGCCAAAAGTAGCAAACCAAATATTGCCTGTGTGGTCTTCTATTGCCTGTACCACATTATCATTGCAAAGCTTGCTATTTTGTGTTGTATAATTAGTAACTTTGCCGTTTGCTAGGCAACTGATGCCATATTGCGTACAAATCCAAACACGCCCTTTACTGTCCTCCAAAATAAATTTAACGAGATTGCTTATAATATTTTTGTTACGAACTGTAAATACTTCTTTTCCTTGTGGTGTGATATGTATCACCCCTTCTCCTTGCGTGGCAAACCAAAAATGCCCTTTTTGTGTTTCCTGAAAGCCGTTAATAACTACCCCGCTTGGCAAATTATACTGTTCATCTACATTTCTTAGAAAGCCATTATTCCATTCAAAAAGCCCTTTGAGCGTTCCCAAAAGTAATTTTCCTTGTCCTAAACTATGTATTTTTTTTACTCGTTTTAAATATGTAGTATTATTTTTCAAATTATCTGTTACAGTTTTGCCATCATAACTACAAAGTCCACCTACAAAAGCCTCACTGCCAGTTCCAAACCAATATTTGTATTGTTCATCTTGAAAAATAGACCAAACAAAATTAGAATTAAGCCCATCAACTTTATTAAAACTAATAAACTTATCTCCAATATATTCTACAAGCCCAGAGCCAGATGTTCCAAACCAAATATTTTTATCTTTATCCTCAAAAATAACAGTTATGTAATCATTGGGAACGCCATTTGCCTTACGAAAACTCCTAAATTCTTTTTGGTCATACTTCAAAACGCCATATCCTTCCACAGAAATCCAAAAATTTTGGCTAGTATCCTCATAAATAGTTGTAAAATTAGCAAGATTGATATTATTGCTACCACTATTAATTGTATTGTCATTATTTGGCACGTCAAATGCCACAGCCGCCCCACGTTGATAAATATAAATTTTTGTTGAATTATTTTTATCTGTTACAAGTAACCAAATGCGTTTTTGTGAGTCTTCTAAAACAGGTTTGATATATTTTCCTACAAATTCTGGGAGGTTCTGAATAGGAGAAATAGCGAGGTCGTCTCCATTATATTCATATAAAAGTTTACTTGTAGCAATGAGTAAACCATTGGAAGTAGTGCCTAAAATACCTTCTACGAAGTTATTTTGAGTAAGAGGAAGGTATTGAGAACTGAAATCAATAAAATTTTCGTGATCTGTAGAATAAACAATTTTGCTACTTCCTTGCTCTCTTTTAGCAAATATCCATATTTTGCCATTGGTTTCTTGGTAATATTGGAAACTTTCACCATCAGGGAAACCTTGTTTTTTTGTATAATTTTTAAAAACTTTGCCATTATATTTGCTTGCGCCATTTTGCGTAACAAACCACATATTATCTTTACTATCTTCAAAAATTTTCTTCACGTGATTATCAGTCAAGCCACTTTCTGTAGCGAAAGTCTGAAAATTAGTACCTCCAAAACGGCTTACACCACCATTAGTAGCTACCCAAAGTGCGCCACGTTTGTCTTGATAAACGTCTGCTACTTCTGATTGTGGCAAACCTTTATCCAAAGAAAAAACACGAAAACTATACTGTTGTGCAAGCAGATGCGCAGGCAAAATGCCTGTCAGTATCATTAAAAACAACAATAAGTAATACCGTTTGTAAAACACAATCAAAGAGTTAATTTAAGAATAGAATAGCACCTTGCAATTTGCTACAAAAAAATGAAATATAAAAGAAAAAAGTAATAATTCTGTTTTATAAATGAATCATTACTTTTTTTATTGTGTTAAAGCATTGATTATTAGTCTTTTACTAATAAATATTTAATTCCTAATTAGCACAATATTTCTACCATTCTTTGAAAAAATATTTTATTACTTCTTAAATTTTCTTTTTATTATTTCCAAAATACTTGCAATAATCATTACAAGCAGACAACCAATAACATTAAGCCACAAGAATGCCATTATATCTGCCAAATAAATACCAATAATAATTGCTTCTGTAATGATAGCGGCATAAAAAACGGCTGTTCCACCTACTTTTTTGAGGTAAAAAGCAACCAAAAAAATCCCTAAAATAGTGCCATAAAACAATGACCCCAAAATATTGACTGCTTCAATAAGATTACCCAATTTGCTAGCAAAAAGTGCCACAATCACGCAGAAAACGCCCCAAAAAACAGTTGCCCAACGTGAAATAGCTAATTCTTTCTTTTCTTTCAGTTCTTTTTTTCCTTTGATTTGTAGCAAATCTTCTTCTGAAACATTATTTTTATCAAAAACCCGCTTGTAAAAATCAATAACAGTAGTAGAAGCCAAAGAATTTAGTCCACTAGCAGTAGAACCCATTGCAGCAAGAAAAATAATAGCAATAATCAGCCCTACAAGCCCACTAGGCAAGTATTTCATCACAAAATTAAGGAAAACATAATTAGTGTCGTTGGTATCTGCTTTAGGATTATTTTTTTTGATAATTTCTAAGGCATTTTTACGAATAAGTTGGCTTTCTTTGTCTATTTGAAGGAGTTTTTGTTGTTCAATATTGATTTTTTCTTGCTGATTTGAATTATTATTTTCTTGCTTTTTACTCTCATTCATCACCTCAACAAGTTGGTTTACTTGCGCTTGTTTTTGCTGATGTTTTTGCTCAAAACTTTCCTCTAATTCTTTATATTTAGCCTCGTAGGGCGTATTTATAATATTTTCTCTTTCTTGATTATTAAAAAAAATAGGGGGCGTTTGGTATTGATAAAACACAAAAACAAGTGTTCCTATGAGCAAGATGAAAAATTGCATTGGAATTTTGATAAGTCCATTCATAATAAGTCCCAAACGGCTTTCTGTACTGTTTTTGCCTGTCAAATACCTCCCAACCTGCGACTGGTCAGTCCCAAAATATGAAAGTTGCAAGAAAAAACCACCTATCAGCCCAGACCAAATATTATAGCGGTTTTTGAGGTCAAAAGTAGTATCAATAGTGTTCAGTTTATCCATTTTGCCTGCAATATGCAAGGCATCAACGAAGCCAATATCAGCAGGAAGTAACGAAATCAGTACGCCTGTTGCAATAAAAAGTCCGCCAAAAATAATACTCATCTGAAACATTTGCGTATAAGAAACTGCCTTAGTACCACCGTAAACAGTATAAAGTATCACCAAACCGCCCATTAAAAATGTCGTATAAAGTATATTTACCCCAAGAATAGTGGAAAGAATGATAGAGGGCGCATATATAGTTATTCCTGTGGAAAGCCCACGCTGCAACAAAAATAAAAAAGCAGTAAGGGAGCGTGTTTTGAGGTCAAAACGCTGTTCTAAGTATTGATAAGCAGTAAAAACATTTAGTTTCCTAAAAATAGGAATAAACGTAATACAAAGCACAATCATAGCAAGTGGCAAGCCAAAATAAAACTGAATAAAGCGCAAACCATCACTATATGCCTGCCCTGGCGCAGATAAAAACGTGATAGCACTCGCTTGTGTAGCCATCACAGAAAGCCCCACGTGATACCATGGAAGTTGTTTGTCAGCAAGCAAATAACCTTCAATATTTTTCGTTCCTTTACTTTTCCAAATGCCATAAACGACAATGAAAAGTAACGTAAAACTTAAAACAAACCAATCTAATAACGGCATTTTTGAGTTGTGAATTGTAAGTTGTAAGTTATTTTATTTATTTTTTACGAAAAATATTTCATAAAAAAATAAAAGAATAGCATTAGGGCAAAAAGTGTGCCAGTCACAAGCAAATAGAGATTTTGCCACGTTTTGAGTATTGGCGGATTTTCGTTATTGAGGTTGGTTTTTATTGGGTTTTCCATTTTTTTGCATTTGTTTAGTCTGACAAATCTATACAAAAACTTCTCAAAAAACTAATTTTTTAGAAATACATTTTTTATATTTGAAAAAAGCTAAATTGCAGGATTTAAAAATTATACGAAAAATGAATACAGAAACTTACGAATATTCAACTGACAACAAAAATTTGGTAGTATTAAAGATGTAATGCTTTTTACGTCATATTTTGTAGCTAGATTATTGTTTAGCATTACTTGGTTAATACTACCAAAAATCTAGTTTATAATTTCAATAGTATTAGTGATTTTTGCTACCGTACACTGTTTTTTTAGTTTGTGATAAAGAGTTAAGTATTCTATGAAACAGCACAATAATTAAGTAATTTTGTGTTCTCAAACTCACTTAATCTCTATTTTAATGGCTGTTTCAAGAACATTGTTCAAAGATATACAAAGAAATCTAATTAACGAAAAAAATGTTTATGCTCCTGCAGTTAGAGAGCGTTTAATGGTTTTATGTCACATGATTTATTCATGTTTGGTTACGCAAAATTGTAGTATCCAAAAAATGGGTGAGCACATTGCTACAGTAGCTGAAAAAGATAGCGAAAGTGGTGTCAAACAAGCCAAAAGGTGGCTTAAAAGCCAATATACAGATTATGACCTTCATTTTTTCACTTATTTATCTCCTTTATTGACTATATTGTCAGCAACAGGAGAGTTAATTCTAGTGATTGATGGTAGCGAAACAGGTAAAAATGTATTAGTTTACTCATTAGCGTGGTTTATGGTAAGCGTGCCATTCCTATTTGTTGGGTTACAAGAAAAGGCAAAAAAGGGCATTTTCCACAGGAAATGCACATAGATTTAGTAGAAAAAGTGGCTGAATTACTCACTAAGACTATTCCTAGCACTACTCGTGTTGTGTTTCTTGGAGATGGAGAATTTGATGGTAGCAAGTTGCTAGATGTTGTAGCAGACTTGGGTTGAGAGTTTATATTACGTACTAGTTTAGATAGGAAAATTAGCACTGATGGGACTTTAAATGGAGAAAAAATAGAAATGAGGGATATAGGACAACTTCCACAGGCTAGTTATGGTTGGATACCTTATGCGCTGGGTGCTTACAATGCCATTTTATAGAAAGAAAAAGGTTATGATGCACCTATTCCATTACTCACTAATTTAGAACTTGCAGAAATGGCTTGTAGCTACTATAGACGTAGGTTTTCTATTGAAACACTATTTAAAGACTTGAAATCAAGCTGCTTTCAACTCCACAAAACTAAGGTAGAAAATCCTTCAATGATTGCTAACTTAATGATAGTTGTTTGTTTATGCTTTCTACTATGTTTTGCCTTAGGTGTAAGTGTACAAAACATGAAAATTTGAAATTATTCTGTAGACCTGACGGAGTAAAAGATTTGTCTTACTTTACAATGGGCAAAAAATGTATAAATCATTTGATAAATACAGGGACTTCTATCAATAAATATAATAAAATATTATTCTTTTTCTCATTGATTAGCAATGAATTAGAATGATTTAATCTCAAATTAAAAATGTGTACAGTAGCAAAACAACAGATAACAAAAAAGATACAAATTATAACAAAATACATACAATAGATAATAAAAAAGATACAAATTATAACAAAATACATACAACAGATAACAAAAAAGATACAAATTATAACAAAATACATACAACTGACAACAAAAAGTATATAACTGACAATAAAATAGTATTAAACTATAACAAAATACATCAAAACCACCAATAAATATACATAATTAAATATCAATTTTACTCTTCTTAAAATGTCCGACAAACTCTCTTCTCAAAAATCTATATTGCCTCCTATTGTTGTAATGGGTATTTTCTTTGCTATTTTTGGTTTTATTACGTGGTTGAATAGCGTGCTTATTCCTTACCTCAAAATAGCCTGTGAATTAAGCCAAACTTCACAATACGAGCAGTATTTGGTTACGTTTGCGTTCTTTATTTCTTATACAATAATGGCTTTGCCTGCGTCTTTTTTACTAGAAAAAACAGGTTTTAAGCGTGGAATGGTCATTGGTTTGGTGATTATAGCGGTTGGTTGTCTTACTTTTATTCCTGCGGCTCACGCAAGGTCATTTAGTATATTTTTGATAGGGATTTTCATACAAGGCGCAGGCTTGGCACTTCTCCAAACTGCCGTGAATCCGTATGTAGCTGTCTTGGGTGCACCTGAAAGTGCGGCGCAACGTATCAGCATAATGGGCATTTGCAACAAATTGGCAGGGATTATTGCGCCACCTTTGATGGGTTATATTCTTCTCAAAGATACTGATAAATTAGAAGCAAGTTTGAAAGAACTTTCTAGGGAAATGCAAGTAGAAAAACTACAATTATTAGCTGATAAAGTCATTTTGCCTTATGGAATATTAACTGTTTTTATACTTTTAATAGCTTTACTACTGTATTTTATCCATTTGCCCGAAATTAGTCTCAATAAGACTGATGAAAGTGCAAAAGATATACAACAAAGTACAAAAACATCTATTTTTCAGTTTCCAAGTGTGTTTTTGGGAGCTTTGGCTATTTTCTTTTATGTGGGCGCAGAGGTGATTGTGGGAGATACTATCATTACCTATGCAAAAAGCCTAAAATTTACGGCAGAGCAGGCTAATTTTTTCCCTTCTTTGGCACTTGTGGCAATGCTTGTCGGGTATGTTTTGGCTATTTTTTGTATTCCAAAATATATTTCACAAGAAAAATCATTGATTATTTGTTGCCTTTTGGGGATTTTTTTGATGTTTGGGGCGGTTTTTTTGAAAGGAGAGATGTCTATTTATGCGTTGGCGTTGCTTGGTTTAACTAATTCTGTGATGTGGCCTGCTATTTTCCCTTTGGGGATAGCAAAACTAGGTAAATTCACTGAAAAAGGGTCTGCCATCATGATAATGGGTATTTCTGGTGGTGCTTTTTTGCCTTTGATTTATGGAGTTTTAGCCACAAAATACGGTTTGCAAGCAGGCTACTGGGTGCTTTTACCTTGTTATTTATACATTTTGTACTTTGCTGTTGTTGGTTATAAGAAATAAACAATTAGATAAAAAGCTCTCCAAAACCTACTAAAAAAGGATTTTGGAGAGAGGTTTTGCTAAAATTTGGCTTAGTCCTCCACCTTTTTGTAATCTCCACGTGAAAAGAATTTTTCTATCAAACAATATAATAAAATGAAAAAATACCTACTTCCCATTTCTTTTATTTTAAGTTTTGATTCTCCTGCTTTTCTATTTCTCCAAGAATTAGGTAAAACTGCATAAGAATATCCTCTTACAATAGATTTGAGTGGTAATTCTAGGGTCAAATTAAAATGGGGAGCAAGAAATGGTTTGATACCATCAATAGTTGTCTTTTTATATAATTTAAAAGCATTAGTACAATCATTATAGCGTATTCCCATACTTACACGTACAATGAAATTAGCTAACCTATTGATGTATAGTTTAGTTTTTGGGTAATCAACTACTTTTCCGCCTTTGATAAATCTGCTACCAAACACACAATCTACATTAGTTTCTAGCATTTTTTTGTAGAATAAAACCAGTTCTTCTGCATCATCAGATAAATCCGCCATCATAATAGCCACACAATCACCCTTAAAACGCTCCAAACCATACCTAATAGCATATCCAAAGCCGTTAGGACCTAAATTAGTGTAATAAATAAGTGTAGGAGTAGTTTTTTGTAATTCTTTTAAAATATTTTCAGTGTTATCCTTTGAATTATCATTGACTACTAAAATCTCGTGGGGAATATTGTGTTTTTCAAGTGTTTGATAAAGCGTTGTGATAGTTTCAATAATAGAGCCTTCTTCGTTATAGGCAGGAATAACAATACTTAATTTCATTTTATGGGGATATTTTATAGATTTTTTACAATTTTCTTATTGGCTTATTTCCTTGAATATAACAGAAAAATCATTTTTAAATCCTTTATATATTCTGTTTTCAATAGCTTTTCTTTTTTCATTTTTGCCATATTGTGTGTAATGTTCAAAACCAGAAGAGAAAGTTTTTTCTTTAATGGCGTTGGCAACATCTTTGTGATAACTCACATAAAACTCTTCATTAAACTCTTCTTCCAAATCCGTTCCATCAATTTTGAAAGCAACTATTTTTTGATTAAGCAATCCAAAAGATTTAAAAAAAACATACGCATCAGCATCAGAAAGCACTTTTTTGTTGATAAGCACACCACCATTGATGATTGGTAATACACATTTAAAAGTATTTACTTGCCCATTTTCAAATTTAAGTGAAACACTTAGATAAGCAGGTTGGTATAGGAAACGGATAATTTTACCTTCCAAATTGTAATTAATATCTGTATAGGCATAAATAGGCTTTTCACTCATAGGAATGGTTATCCACTCGCCCATTTTGGCATTTTTGGTATTAATTATTTTTGCAGCAGCTTTTTTAGTTTTCTCTTTTTTAGTAAAAATAATACTTGTTTCACCAGTTTTTTGCCCTTCAAAAAAGCCTATATTTTTATAATAATCAAAGGCATTTTTACTTTTTTTATCTATAATTCCTTGGCTTACAGAAGGGTTAAAAAATTTATAAAAACCCTCATCAAAATAAAAATCATAAAAATTTCCAATTTTATTGTTTTTTATGCCTTCTGTGAGAAAATGATTATACAAATTCTCCTTAGAAATACTTTTCAAACTATCAGCATATTGTTTTTTGTAAAATTGCGCATCAAAAAGTGTATCTTTTGGAAAAGTGATATTGTAGTTTTCTAAAAGTGCTATTTTCGTTTGTGCTTCGTCCCAAAAAGCATAACGAGCATCAATGGAATTGAGCGCAAAAATTACCTTTTCTGGGGCGGTTGAGGAAAGATATTTATCATAATTTTTCTTATCTAAATATGAATTATAGCTCGTATAAGATTGTATTGTTGGTCTTGGATTATAATTTAGATTATTGCAAAGTAAGTAAGAAACTTCCCAAGGCATAATATCTACCGTTTTTTTGCCAATATTTTCTTTTAAAAAGGTGGTATTTAGTTTTCTGCTGGCATAAAACCAACTTGTATCAGCTTTATAATCATTATTTAACATGTCAGAAACATATTTTGTTGTATTTTTTGTTTTGTCAGTCCAATTTATGTGTTGAAATCTTGTTTGGAAAGAAAGAATTAAAAGAAAAGAAAGTACAAAAATGGCATATTTTTGTGTCTTTTGTGAGCCAAAAATAG
>JAYVHJ010000163.1:0-7081 GCA_043771315.1 Raineyaceae bacterium | reverse complement strand
GCTGACGGTGCAGAGATATTCAAGTGCTTGACTATGAGCTTTATTGATAATTGATTTGGCGCACTTATCCAACCGCAAGTTTAAATTATATGATAAAATACAAATTTGTTGGAGATAAAGAACTATTAAAACTTGTCAAAAGTGAATTAAAAGGTACTTTAATAAGTTCTATTGCTGATATTTCTAATTGGATTACAAAAACTAATCAAAAAAAAGATAATAATTCAGAAATAATAGCAACATTTGTGATTGATACAGCGTCTAATTTACGCATAAATGATAGACATTCAGAGCATATAATATGCGCAAAGTTTTGTTTATAATATTCACCCATAATTTTTACAGCTATGAAAAATCTAATAACGCTAGTTGGTATGCTATTTTTATTCTCTTCATCTAGTTGTATTAAGCAAAGAGATGTAAATCAATTTCCAAACGACTTAGTATTTATTATTAAGAAGAACGGAGAAAAACTCAATGATGACATTTTGAATAATATGAAACTTTACTATCTAAAACAAGGAAGTAAAATATATTCTTTTGACAGAGCGAATGTCCCTTCTCTTGAACTTTTAGATGGAGGTTTGGGTATACAAAAAATACCATTTCCTATTGGTATAGAAAATGGCAATGGAACAAAAAATTATTATTTAGAGTATCCAAATGGAGATATAGACACTCTTTATGTGGATTATCAAAAACTTGACCACGACGAAGCAATAAAAGACCCTTGTTATTGCTATTTCAAATTAGTTGAGATTAAATTTAATGGCGTACGTGCTTCGTATGATATGGCAATTAAAAATGTTTATAGGTTTGATAAACTAAACTAAAATTGGTTGCCTAATTTAAAGTTTAAAAAAGACTGCAATTATATTGTAGTCTTTTTGTATTTTTGCGAGAGTAATCAAAAAATAGTTACTTTCTTCTCTAAAAAAGGATAAACACTAAAATTACTTAAAAATAGCTTAAATTTTATATATGAAAAACCTTGTCATAGTGGAGTCGCCTGCAAAGGCAAAAACAATTGAGGGATATTTGGGGGCTGATTTTACCGTAAAATCTAGCTACGGACACATCAGAGATTTGGCAAAAGGCAACAATGCCATTGATATTGCCAACGACTTTACACCCACTTACGAGGTGTCGGAAGAGAAGAAAAAACTGGTTTCAGAACTCAAAAAGCTATCAAAAGCCGCTACTGTTGTTTGGCTTGCGACTGACTCCGACCGTGAGGGAGAGGCTATTTCGTGGCACTTAAAAGAAACTTTGGAGCTTTCTGATAGCAAAATAAAAAGAATTGTTTTCAGAGAAATTACCAAAAAAGCTATCTTGGAGGCTATCCAAAAACCACGTCAGATTGATTATGACCTTGTTTATGCGCAACAAGCACGCCGACTACTAGATAGAATTGTAGGTTTTGAACTTTCCCCTATTTTGTGGCGCAAAGTCAAAGGTGGACTGTCGGCTGGGCGTGTGCAATCTGTGGCAGTGCGCCTAATTGTGGAGCGTGAGCGTGAAGTAGAGGATTTTAACGCCAATTCTACCTACAAAATTACTGCTAATTTTGATTTGGGAAAAGGGAAATTTTTAGTTGCAGAACTCAAAGATAAAATTTCAACAGAGAAAGAAGCAAAAGCATTTTTGGAAATGTGCAAAGGTGCAAGTTTTTCTATCAAAAATTTAGAAGTAAAACCTGCCAAAAAATCACCTGCACCACCTTTTACGACCTCTACGCTACAACAAGAAGCAAGCAGAAAACTAAGTTTTTCTGTGGCGCAAACAATGATTTTAGCACAAAAATTGTATGAAGCAGGGAAAATAAGTTATATGCGTACCGACTCTACAATGCTTTCACAAGAAGCAATAGACAAGGCTACAGCAGAAATAATAGCGTCTTACGGCTCAAAATACGTTCAAAATAGACAATACAAAACCAAATCAGAATCAGCACAAGAGGCTCACGAGGCTATCCGTCCTACGGATTTCTCTGTGCAGCAAGCATCATCAGAACGCAACGAACAGCGTTTGTATGAACTTATTTGGAAGCGTTCTATTGCCTCACAAATGGCTGATGCGCAATTAGAACGCACTATTGCCACAGTTGAAATTTCTACAACTGATAAGAAAATGTTTGCGGAAGGTGAAGTAATTAAGTTTGATGGGTTTTTGAAGGTTTATTTAGAGTCTAGTGATGACGAGGAAGAAGATGAAGAAAACTCAAAAATGTTGCCTCCACTCACTGTGGGACAATCTTTGGTGTTTGATGCAATGAAAGCATTAGAAAGATTTTCTCGTCCTGCGCCACGCTATACGGAGGCTAGTCTGGTGAAAAAATTAGAAGAAATGGGTATTGGACGACCTTCTACGTATGCGCCAACCATTGCCACCATCATCAAACGTGAGTATGTTGTCAAAGAAAATAGAGAAGGAAAAGAGCGTTTGTATCAAGAAATTATCCTACAAAAAACACAAGAAATCACGCAAAAAACGCTTAAAGAGATAACGGGAGCAGAAAAATCAAAACTTTTTCCTACGGATATTGCTATGGTAGTGAATGATTTTTTGGTGGGGAGTTTCAAAAACGTAGTTGATTATTCGTTTACGGTGAATGTGGAGAAAGAATTTGACGAAATAGCCAAAGGAAATCAAAGTTGGATTAAGATGTTGGACGTTTTTTATAAGGATTTTCATAATCAAGTAGAACTTTCTGCGGATATTGATAGAAGTGAAATCAATAAAACTCGTGAGTTGGGCATAAGTCCTAAAACGGGTCTAAAAATCTATGCAAAAGTGGGAAGATATGGTGCATACGTACAAATGGGTGAAGGTGGAGATGGAAAAGATGAAACCACAAAACCAACTTTTGCCAAGCTAAAACCAGGACTTCGTACAGAAACTATCACACTTGAAGAGGCTTTAGAATTGTTTAAATTGCCTCGTGAAACAGGTCTTTTTGAAGAAAAACCAATGAAAGTGGCTATTGGGAAATTTGGTCCTTATGTGATGCACGATGCTAAATTTTACTCGCTTGACAAAGAAGACGACCCTTATGCCGTTACAGGTGAGCGCACCATTGAAATTATTCTAGCAAAACGCAAGGCTGATGCAGAAAAATTGATAAAAACTTTTCCAAAACGTCCAGATGTGCAAATTTTGAATGGTCGTTGGGGTGCATATATCAAAATTGGTGATGACAATATCAAAATCCCAAAAGACAAAGAACCAAAAGATTTGACTTTGGAAGAGTGTTTGGAACTTGAGAAAATTACGCCAAAAAAAAACTTTAAAAAAGTAAAAGGTAAAATTGTAGCCGTAAAAGAAGACAAAAAAGCAACCAAAACTGTAGCTAAGAAAACTCCTGCAAAGAAAAAACCTGTGGTCAAGAAAGCAGTTGCTAAAAAGGTTGTTAAGAAAGTTGTAGCCACTGATGATGAGCCAATTAAGAAAGTTGTTGCCAAGAAAACTGTTGCTAAAAAACCTGCTGTAAAAAAGCCAACTACAAAAGCGGTTACAAAGGATATTGCAAAACCAGTAATCAAAAAAATTGCGCCTAAAAAAGTGATTGATAAAGAATAAACTAATTTCTATGATAAATTTTGATGACCTTTGGTTACAGCCAATGGAAGGTTTTAATGAAAAAAATAAGGGAAGAACAGAAGAACAAATTTTAGCAAGAGAAGCTAAAATAGGTTTTAAACTCCCTCATTCTTACAGAGAAATGATGAAAGTTCAAAATGGTGGACTTTTGAATAAAGCTATGTATTCTTTTGAAGGAACAACAATGGAGTTGTATTTTAGTGGTTTTGATGCTATTGATGAAACTGCTGGTTATAACACATTTGAAGATATTTTAAAAGAAGATATAAATGATGAAGAAATTAGAAAGTATGCTAATTCTGATATTTGTATTCCCTCAAGATTACCAATATTATCACAAATGGACGGACATTGTTATTTATGTTTTGATTATGGTTGGCTTCAAGAAAACCCAATTACAGAGCCTGAAATTTGCCTTTTTGATTTAGAGGCAGGTGATTATTTCGCTGAAGTTTTAAGGATTAAAAACTTTGATACATTCATCAATAACCTGTATTATGCAGGGTATAGTGCAGAATCATTCAAAATTGGGATTAGTGCTAATTTGGAAATAGAAGAAGTTATGCAAATAATTTCTGAAAAATTACAATTAACTTTTATAGAGAATAGTAATTATAGATATATTGATTTTAATTTTACTAAATGGTATTACAATCTTTCACCAGAGGTAAGTTTAAGATTTGATATTACACATAATCAATATAAATCAGGGACTTATATTTTTCAAAACTTAAAAAATATAAATTGCATTTTAGAAATAAGGTATCAAAGTGCAGGGTTAATGCCTGAAACCACAATGACATATATAGAAAATCTAATTCATAAAATTGAGGTTTTAAAACCTATTGTTATTCTCAAACCTTTGATAATGAAGTGATAATATTTATTTCACCTAAAAAAGTGATTGATAAAGAATAATTCAGAATGAGTATAGACCAAAAAAATTATGGAAGCCGTAAAAAACATACAAAGTCACTGGCTCACTTTTCTCAAAAAAGGTTATGACGAGAACGGCGTGGCACAATACCTGCATCTTGACGACCCCCTTGTAGAAAAAGCAAGAGAACAATTAAGAGTGATGTATTCTGATTTTGACGAACAAGAATGTTATGAAGGTCAATTAAAAGTAGTTTCAGACCATAATGCCGTTGTGGAATACATTGAAAGACTGAAAACTGAACTTGGTGAAAAAGCCTTAAGAATTAGCAAAAAAGAGCAAGAAAATCAAGAAAAAGCAGCATTTCTTGCAAAACAAGAATTAGAACTTGCAAAGCAAAAACAAGAGATTGAAAGTAAAAAAAAGGAACTTGAAAGTAAAAGCCTTGAAACAGCTAAAAGATTGTTACAAACAGACTTAAACAATGAGTTTATAGCACTTGCGACAGGACTTTCAGAGGAAGAAGTAGAGAAATTACGGAAAGAAATATAAAATATCTTAACCATACATTTGTGCTAGTTTTTCAGCGCAACGCTCACCGTCCATAGCTGCTGACATAATCCCACCTGCATAACCTGCACCCTCGCCACAAGGAAAAAACCGCTTTAAAACAACGTGTTCAAGTGTTTCTACGTGGCGAGGTACTTTTACAGGAGAAGATGTACGGCTTTCAACGCCAATTATTTGGGCATTATTGGTGAGATAACCACGCATTTTTGCGCCAAAAATCTTAAATCCTTCCTTCAAACGGAACGCAATTTGAGCAGGCAAAACTTCTTTCATATCCACAGACAAAAGTCCTGGTTGATAAGAAGTTGCCAAAAGTTCTGTTGAGATTTTATTATTTACAAAATCTTGCATCAGTTGTGCAGGCGCAACTTGTGTGCCTCCACCCATAATACAAGCCTTTTTTTCTACAGTTTTCTGAAATTCTAAGGCTGCCAAAGCTCCAAAGTCAGCATACTCTTGCCAATCTTGTGCATCAACAGACACGACCATCCCAGAATTTGCATACTTAGAATCTCGTCTTGATGGCGACATTCCATTGACCACAATCTCTCCCGCAGACGTTGCAGCAGGCACAATAAAGCCACCAGGACACATACAAAACGAGAAAACCCCTTTATCTTCTCCCTTATAATTCACCTGACTGACAAGGCTATAAGAAGACGCTGGTAAATATTTCCCTCTGTCTGCTTTGTGGTATTGGATTTGGTCTATGGCACTTTGCTGATGCTCAATGCGCACACCCAACGCAAAAGGTTTTGCTTCAATATGGATTTTTTTCTTGTCTAATAATTCAAAAACATCACGTGCAGAATGCCCTGTGGCTAAAATAACACCAATTCCTAAAAATTCTTTTTCTTTATTATCTTGATTATTTTCTTTCAAATTTTGTGCAATTACACCTTTTATTTCGTTGTTTTTGACAATAAAATCAATAACTTTCATATCAAAAATAAACTCTCCTCCAGCCAAAATAATGCTCTCACGCATCTGTCCAACAATTTGTGGAAGTTTATTTGTACCAATATGTGGGTGTGCATCTGCCAAAATCTCTTCTTTTGCGCCGTGAGCCACAAAAATTTCCAAAATACGCCTAATATCACCTCTTTTTTTGGAGCGAGTATAGAGTTTTCCGTCTGAATACGTCCCTGCACCACCTTCTCCAAAACAATAATTACTTTCAGGATTTACAATTTGACTTTTATTGATAGCCGCCAAATCACGCCTACGAGCTTGTACGTCTTTGCCACGCTCCAAAACAATAGGTTTTATGCCTAATTCTATCAAACGTAAAGCAGCAAACATACCAGCAGGACCTGCGCCCACAATGATAGCCTGCGGACAATTAGCCACGTTTTTATAACTTTTTTTGTAACTAATAACTTCTGTAAGTGGCTCATTTTGAGATACTTCTACCTGAACATTTACTTTTATTTCTCGTGAACGTGCATCTACTGACCTACGCAAAAGGCGTATGTGAGGGATATTTTCAGTATTTTCAAGAGAGAAATTTAATTTTTTTGACAGAAAATCTAATAAATTTTGTTCATCAAAAGCAATTTCTGGAGGCAATACAAGTGTTAAAGTTTGTTTCATTGGTTGGTTTTTGTTATTCTCACAAATTTACATAAAAAACACAAAAAACACAAAGAAATTTCTTTGCCTGTATTTGAAAGATAACAAGTTTTGAATTGCTATCTTTAGTCGGTTGTGAATAATTCACTTTTAGTTTAGATTTGCATACTTAAATTAGCAATATGCGCAAAAAGTCAGATATTTCAATAAAATTTGGTGAGAAGGTTCGTGAGCTTAGACTTTCAAAAAAACTCTCTCAAGAACATTTGGCACACATAGCAGATGTTCACAGAACCTATATTGGAATGATTGAACGTGCTGAGAAAAATATTACACTTGTCAGTATTGAAAAAATTGCTAATGCATTAGAGTATGTTTAGAAACTATTTCTTTTTAAAAGTGATTTAAAATCATACTTATAAAAGCTAATTTTATCATCACAACGGCATTTTCTGTTTTTTT
>JAYVHJ010000162.1:0-1507 GCA_043771315.1 Raineyaceae bacterium | reverse complement strand
TTATTTTTTGGGAATGCAATAAAATCTCTGATACTGTCCGCACCACCAAAAAGAGAACATAATCTATCAAAACCAAAGGCAATACCACCGTGAGGAGGCGCACCATATTTAAAAGCATTCATCAAAAATCCAAACTGACTTTCTGCATCTTCTTTGCTGAAACCCAATAAAGCAAACATTTTTGCCTGCAAATCCTTATCAAAAATACGAATAGAACCGCCACCAACCTCAACACCATTGATAACCAAATCATAAGCATTGGCACGCACCAGAGCAGGATTTGTCTGCAAAAATTCCAAATCTTCTGGTTTTGGAGAAGTAAAAGGGTGGTGCATTGCGTGAAAACGCTTGCTTTCCTCGTCCCAGTCAAGCAAAGGAAAATCTATTACCCAAAGCGTTGAAAACGTGTTTTTATCTCTAAGCCCTAGCTGACTACCCATTTCTAAACGTAACTCGCTTAGTTGTTTGCGTACTTTACTTACTTCCCCTGACAAAATAAGCATCAAATCACCTTTTTGAGCGTTCATTTTCTCTGCCCAAGTCTTTAAAATCTCTTCAGAAAAGAATTTATCAACAGAAGATTTAAGCGTTTCATCTTCATTATAACGCACATAAACCAGTCCTTTTGCGCCTATTTGCGGTTTTTTGACAAATTCCGTGAGTTCGTCTAATTGTTTTCTTGTATAATTTGCTGCTCCTTTTGCACAAATCCCAACAACCATTTCAGCATCATTAAAAACAGGAAAAGTATCACCCACAAGGTTAGAAATATTTTTTTCTGATGTTCTTAATTCTATTTCACCTGATTTCAGTTCTACAAATTTCATTTCAAAACGTGTATCTGGCTTGTCGTTTCCGTAGGTGCGCATAGCGTTTGCATAGGTCATACGAGGGAAATCAGTCAAATCAATGTCTTTAATTTGTTTGAAAAGATGCTTTGTAAGCCCTTCAAAGGTATTTAAAATATCTTCTTGCTCAATAAACGACATTTCACAGTCTATTTGCGTAAACTCGGGCTGGCGGTCTGCACGCAAGTCTTCATCACGAAAACATTTCACAATTTGATAGTATTTATCAAAACCTGCCACCATCAAAAGTTGCTTAAAAGTCTGCGGAGATTGTGGTAATGCATAAAATTGCCCTTCATTCATACGGCTAGGCACTACGAAATCTCTCGCACCTTCTGGCGTAGATTTTATTAAAACAGGCGTTTCTACCTCAATAAAATCAAGATTATCCAAATAATTACGAGTAAAACGTGCCATTTTGTGGCGCAATTCTAGGTTTTTGCGAACAATATTCCTACGCAAATCTAAATAACGGTATTTCATACGTATCTCATCTCCGCCATCTGTTTCATCTTCAATTTTAAATGGTGGCACTTCAGATGTATTAAGAATTTGCAGACTAGAAACTCTTATTTCAATGTCGCCAGTAGGCATTTTATCATTTTTTGCGCTACGTTCCGCAATGTTTCCAGTTGCTTTTATGACAAATTCACGTCCTA
>JAYVHJ010000161.1:0-6582 GCA_043771315.1 Raineyaceae bacterium | reverse complement strand
TCCTCTTTTAAGCAATTTCTGTTAGATTATACATTGGAGGAGTTGGAAGATTTGCTAAATCCTGCTATTTTTTTCAGACTAAACAGACAATTTATAGCTTGCGTTGGTGCTATCAGCAAAATTCATACTTATTTTAATGGAAAACTCAAAATAGAACTTTCACCACAAACCACAGAAGAAGTACTTGTAAGCCGTGAAAAGAATGTTTTATTTCAAAATTGGTTAGAAAAATAAATCAAAATCAAAAACAAAATGAAAACTTACGACTGGCACAAAGCTAACCACGACAAAACACCCTACGGAAACGAAATAGCACAGAATGTAGCTGACTTCTTGGAAAATAACGGGGTAATTGCTAATAGCCATAGAGATTATTGTGGAATGGGACTTATCCAAGAAGATGGTGTTTACTATTATTGTATTTGTGCAGATGGCACTGCTTTTTATCCTCAAGAAGCCTTCAACGACCAAAAAGCATTTATAAAATGGCTTTCTGCTCAGTCAGATGACACAATGAGTCGCAAGCACGAGCCAAATATCACTCCTTTTGATATTGACAACCAATGTATCACCAAAGAAAGATTACTTAATTTTCCTTTGCAATATCTTACACCAGAAGATAGAAAACAGGTGGGTGTTGTCAAAAACGAAATATCTTAAGCTATTTACTGCTTTGTTGGTTAGACAAAATATTTTTTTACTAAAAAAATAAATTTTAAAATTAATCCTTAAACTATGATTAGTCTATGAAACAAGTTTTTATATCAGGAAATGGGAATACAAGTTTTTCAGATTTCCTGAAATATTACCAACCACATTTAGAAAATCTTGTAAATGAAGAAGATACATATTTTATTTTAGGTGATTTTAGAGGAATAGATGTTTTATCAATGGAGTTTCTGAAAACTAGAACATCAAATGTGAAAATTTATCATATTGGAGAAAAACCCAGATATCTTCCTGATAAATTCAAAACATTTGTCAAAGATTGGATATTATTAGCAGGGTTTAGCTCTGACACAGAAAGGGATAAAACAAGTATCAAGGATTGTACTCATTTTCTTGCTATAGATTTTAATTCTGATGAGTTTAGAAAGAGTGGTACACAAAAAAATATAGATAATTGTATTCATTTGGGTAAAATAAGTATTTTGTGATATGTTTTTTGTGAAGAATTTTACGTTTTGTTTTCATATTCAATGCTTTTGCGTAACTTTGAGTAAAATTTGAAGAACTTAAACGAAATATCAATAAAATTACTGAAAAAATATGCAGGAAACGCTCATTACCCAAGAAATGACTTTTGAAAGACACCAGCTTTCTGATGCAATGTTGTTAGATTTATATAAAGGGTTACTAAAACCTCGTATGATAGAGGAAAAAATGCTTATTTTATTGCGTCAAGGGCGTGTAAGTAAGTGGTTTTCTGGTATTGGACAAGAGGCAATAGCAGTAGGTGCAACTATGGCACTCCAAAATGATGAATATGTGTTGCCAATGCACCGCAATTTAGGTGTTTTTACGGCACGAAATATGCCCCTAGACCGCCTTATCTCACAATGGCAAGGAAAAGACAATGGCTATACCAAAGGCAGAGACCGTTCTTTTCATTTTGGCACAAACGAACATCATATAGTGGGAATGATAAGCCATTTGGGTCCGCAACTCTCTGTGGCTGGGGGTATTGCGCTTGCTCATAAGTTATCCAATGAACAAAAAGTTACGCTTACTTTTTCTGGTGACGGTGCTACAAGTGAGGGAGAATTTCACGAGGCTCTCAATGTGGCTGCTGTTTGGAAACTGCCTGTTATTTTTATGATAGAAAACAACGGTTATGGGCTTTCTACACCAAATGAAGAGCAATATAATTGTAGAAATTTGGTTGATAAAGGTATTGGTTATGGTATGGAAGCCTACCAACTTGATGGAAATAATATATTAGAAGTTTATAATACTATCTTTCATTTGGCGGAAGATATGCGCAAAAACCCTCGTCCTGTGCTTATTGAGGCTATGACGTTCCGTATGCGTGGACACGAGGAAGCATCAGGTACAAAGTACGTTCCACAAGATTTGATGGATATGTGGGCAAAAAAAGACCCTTTGAATAACTTTGAGGCATATTTATTGAAAATAAATGTTCTCAATGATAGTATTATTGAAACACTCCGCCAAAACATTAAATCAGAAATAGAAAAAGCGGTTGAAATAGGTTTTAACCAACCATTCCCAGAAGTTAGCCCAGAAATAGAAATAAATGATGTTTATGCACCTTTTGTGCAGAATGTTGTTGAGCCAGAAGGTGATTCTGTGAGCGAAAAACGCTATATTGATGCTATTTCTGATGGTTTGCGCCAAAGTATGCAAAAGTTCCCTAATCTTGTGCTTATGGGACAAGATATTGCAGAATATGGTGGTGCATTTAAGATTACGCAAGGTTTTGTAGAATTATTTGGAAAAGACAGAGTACGAAATACGCCTCTTTGTGAGTCTGCTATTGTAGGCGTGGCTATGGGGCTTTCTATTAAAAACCATAAGGCAATGATGGAAATGCAGTTTGCGGACTTTGTAACTTGCGGTTTTAATAACATTATCAACTACTTAGCAAAAGTACATTACCGTTGGGGACAACCTGCTGACGTGGTGATACGTATGCCAACAGGCGCAAATACCAGCGCAGGACCATTTCACTCACAATCTAATGAAGCGTGGTTTTTTCATACGCCAGGACTGAAAATTGTCTATCCTTCTAATCCTTATCACGCAAAAGGACTTTTAAATGCTGCTATTGAAGACCCAAACCCAGTGATGTATTTTGAGCATAAGTTTTTATACCGTTCTATTTCAGACGAAATTCCTGATGGATATTACACAACAGAAATAGGAAAAGCCTATCTAACTGCAACAGGAGAAGATATTTCTATTATTACCTACGGACTTTGTGTACTTTGGGCGAAAGAAATTACTGAAAAAATGGGCGTAAGTGCTGATATTGTTGATTTGTGTACACTTTTGCCTTGGGACAAAGAAACCGTAAAAAAATCTGTAGAGAAAACGGGAAAAGTGCTTATTTTGCATGAAGACACACTTACAGGCGGAATTGGTGCAGAAATAGCTGCTTGGATTAGTGAGCATTGTTTTGGCTCGTTAGATGCGCCTGTGATGCGTCTTGCCTCTATGGATACGCCTGTGCCGTTCACACGCCCATTAGAAGAGCAATTTTTGCCTTACAATAAATTAGAAGCAAAAATAAATGAATTGATAAAATATTAGTAGTAAATAGATACAAAAAGCCTTTCAAATTATTTGAAAGGCTTTTTTGTTATTGCAAACATTTTTTATCTATTTATGACTTTTTCCTAGCTTTTTTTGTTGTGTTTTCGTAAATGTTTCTAAATAAACCTAAAAAAATACAGAATAATGATAAACAGCGTTTTACATAAGGCAAATACACGTGGTGGCGCAGATATGGGCTGGCTCAATGCTAAACATAGTTTTAGTTTTTCTAATTATTATGACCCAAAACGTATGAATTTTGGCGTTTTGCGTGTCCTTAATGATGATATTATTGGTGCTGGAACGGGTTTTGGTACGCACCCACACGACAATATGGAAATTATCACCATTCCAACGGAAGGAGATTTGGCACATAAAGATAGTATGGGCAATGGCACAACTATCAAAACTGGTGATATTCAGGTGATGAGCGCAGGCACAGGCATACAACATAGTGAGCATAACCCTAATCACGACAAACAAACAAAACTTTTTCAGATTTGGCTTTTCCCAAATAAACAAAATGTAACACCTCGTTATCAGCAAATTAGCCTAAATATTGAAGATAAAAAAAATAATTTGTTGCAAATACTTTCACCAAATCCTGATGATGCAGGCGTTTGGATACATCAAGATGCTTGGTTTCATTTGGGGAAATTTGATAAAGGTTTTTCTATTGATTATGACCTTAAACGCAAAGGAAATGGCATTTATACGTTTGTGGTTAGCGGAGATTTTAGCATAGAAAATCAACAAGAAACACAAGAACTTAGCCAAAGAGATGCGCTTGGTATGTGGGAAACATCCAAAATAACTATCAAAGCAACTTCTGAAAATGCAGAAATACTGCTTTTGGAAGTCCCTATGCAGGTTAATTAATTTTGAAAATAGAAACTCTTTCTGTTTTCTATGGGAGATTTTCCACATCTTTAAGATGTGGAAAATCTAAATCTGATACAAATAACCTAAAGAATTATTTTAAAATTGTAAGAACTAAAAAAATCCTTAGTTTTGTAGCAAATTTTAAATCAACTCCCAACATAATTCACTTAATAATTCCAATAATTTATGATAGGTATTTTCAGCCTTCCCACACCTCACAATGAGCCTATACTTAGCTATGCACCCAATTCTCCTGAAAAAATTGCGCTTAAAAAAGCCCTTAAAGAAGCTAAAAGCCAAGAACTAGATATTCCTATGTATATTGGTGGTGCAGAGGTGCGTACAGATAAAAAAGTACGTCTTGCGCCTCCACATGAACATAAACATACGCTTGCCTACTATCACAAAGGCGGAAAAGAAGATTTGGAATTGGCTATTACAGCGGCACTCAATGCCAAACATGGCTGGGAAAATATGGCTTGGGAGCATCGTGCAAGCATTTTTTTGAAAGCTGCTGACCTTATTGCAACAAAATATCGTGCAAAACTTAATGCTGCTACAATGCTTGGGCAGTCCAAAAGTGCTTTTCAGGCTGAAATTGACTCTGCGTGTGAGTTTATAGATTTTTTGCGCTTTAATGTGAAGTTTATGGAGCAAATATACGCACAACAGCCTGTTTCTGGAGCTGGAATGTGGAATAGAATGGAATATCGTGCCTTAGAAGGGTTTGTTTTTGCCCTTACACCTTTCAATTTTACGGCTATTGCAGGGAATTTGCCTACTGCACCTGCTATGATGGGAAATTGCATTGTTTGGAAACCATCAGAAACACAAATATACTCTGCAAATGTCCTTATGGAAGTTTTTAAAGAGGCTGGTGTGCCTGACGGTGTGATAAATCTGGTTTACGTTGATGGGAAAACGGCTGGTGAAGTGATTTTTTCTCACAAAGATTTTGCAGGAATACATTTTACAGGAAGTACAGGAGTTTTCCAAAATATTTGGCAAAGTATTGGTAATAACATTGCTAAGTATAAATCTTATCCACGTATTGTAGGAGAAACTGGTGGTAAAGATTTTGTAGTGGCGCATCTTTCTGCTGCTCCAAAAGCACTTGCTACAGCTCTTGTGCGTGGTGCATTTGAATATCAAGGACAAAAATGTTCTGCTGCCTCACGTGCCTACGTGCCTGCGAGCTTGTGGGAAGAGGTCAAAACCTATATGTTAGCTGATTTGAAAGAGATTAAAATGGGTTCTGTGGAAGATTTTACTTGCTTTTTCAATGCCGTAATTGATGAAAAATCTTTTGATAAAATAGCTTCTTATATTGACGAAGCAAAGAAAAATCCTTTGGTAGAGATTATTGCAGGCGGAAAATGTGATAAATCTGTAGGTTATTTCGTTGAGCCAACTGTTTTGCAAGTACAAGACCCAATGTATGTAACAATGTGTGAGGAGATTTTTGGACCAGTTCTTACTGTTTATGTCTATAACGACAATGCCACAAGTTTTGAAGATATTTTGTATCTTGTTAATGAAACTTCCCCTTATGCGCTCACAGGAGCAGTTTTTGCGCAAGACCGTTACGCTATTGAATTGGCATCAAACGTGCTTAGACACGCAGCAGGTAATTTTTATATCAACGACAAACCAACAGGCGCAGTTGTAGGGCAGCAACCGTTTGGCGGTGGACGTGCATCAGGCACAAACGACAAAGCTGGTTCTATCTTGAATTTGTTGCGTTGGGTTTCTGCACGCACTATAAAAGAAACACTTGTACCACCAACAGATTATAAATATCCATTTATGTTGGAAGAATAATAATATTCTTTAACATAAAAACAAAAAAGACTTCGTTATAAACAAAGTCTTTTTTGTTTTTGTGTTAAAACACCACCAAACTTTTGCTTTCTGTTGCTTTTTGCAAAAACTGTTCTAAATCTTTTTTCTGTTTGAGAAGGTTAGTTTTGAGAGATTTTTTGTCTGAAAATTCTGTTTGCAGATTTTCTAAAAACTGTTTTTTCTCTTTTTTAGTTGATTTAAGTAGTTGTAAATTAGGTTTTTGAGCTGCACCAACTTTCTGTTATTGAAGATTAAATGTAGTTTCTAAACTATTTTTAGTTTGTTTCCAATTATCAATGGCAACTTTGATATTGTATTATTTTTTTTCATCACACAAAGCATTTAAAACGGCATTTTCATTGTCAAAACTATATAAAATGAGTTGTTGTTGGAGTTGAAGTTCACGTTCTTTAGGTATGGGTTAATTTATCTCCAAAGATCTTTGGTTAATAGTGCTAAATATCAACAAGTTATAATAGTCAATACTATGGACAATTTTATGCAGCCATTTTGCCTTTTTTGATAATTTTATGATAATTTGGGTGTAATTTAATGATATTTATATCCAAACCTAAGTTGGTA